>CAZIAU010000017.1:10989-15161 GCA_964536755.1 uncultured Bacteroides sp.
ATAAAATAAAAATGTATCGTCGTGAAATGGAAACAATACGTTCTGTATTAAGGAGTTATATTGTTCAAATCGATTCCCTGAATACGAAAAATCAGGAGTTACTAGCTGAAAATAAACAACTAAAAAATACGGAGCGGCGTTTGACCACCGAAAAGGAGCAACTTCAACAGGATAAGGATCAGCTTGAAGAGATTAAAAATCTGGCAACAACATTACAGGCTTCTCAGATAAACCTGGTACTTTTAAATAAACGCGACCGTGAAATCTCCCGCGTCAGAACTGCTGTGAAAGTGAGAGTTGATTTTATTTTACGGGCCAATAAAGTAACGACTGCAGGAGAAAAGTTATTGTACCTCAGATTGATTCGGCCCGATGAGGTTGTGCTTGGTTCACCCGATATGGAGATGTTTGAATACAACGAAGAACAGATACCCGCTTCTGCCTCAAGGCTTGTTTCCTATGAAAATGAAGATCTGCCCATTTCTATTTTCTGGACCAATAATGGTGAGATTGTACCGGGTGAGCACCGGGTTGAGTTGTACGAAGAAGGTAAGATTATCGGAAGTTCTTCCTTTATGCTCAAGTAAAACGGGATGATGAATATCGGTATTATTATTGGAAGGATCGGTGGAGTGGACGGTGTTGCCCTTGAAACTGAAAAATGGATCGATGTGCTCAAATCCATGGGTTACAAGATCTACATTTTATCCGGCCAGTTTCAGGAAAGACAGATGGATCCTGAAACTGAAACACTCGTTCCTGAAATGTCTTTTTTTTCTCCGGAAAGTTTCTGGAGTCAGAAAAAAGCCTTTTTCTACCCGGAGACTGACGCACAGGAGTTGATTGAACACCTAAACCTCTATTCTAAGGTCATCTATAAAAAAATCCTGAACTGGATCAGTGATAATAATATCCAACTGATCATTTCCGAAAATGCTTCCTCCCTGCCCTCTCACCTGGAAATGGGTCTGGCAGTCAACAAAGCCATACATAAATCAGGTATACCTGCTATTACTCATGATCATGATTTTGCTTGGGAAAGAGGTGACCGGTATGTTTCACCCCACAGGGAGATCAACGAATTTGTTTCAGAGGTATTTCCCCTGAGAGCCCCAAATTCGGTACATGCTGTAATTAATACCAATGCTCAGAATACATTGAAGGAAAAGTTTGGTCGAAACTCTGTCAATGTGCCTAATGTGATGGATTTTAATCAGCCTTTCGGTGTCCCGACCCCGAAAAATGAAAAACTGGCCGAGCATATGGGATTCAGCAAGGATGATCTGCTTCTGTTTCAAATCACCCGAATTGTGGTCAGGAAAGGAATTGAAACTGCCATAGATCTCGTTCATCAACTTAATGATAAAAAAATAAAACTGATTATTACCGGGAACTACGCGGATGATGCAGGCAGTGCCTATTACAATGAACTGGTAAACCAGATCCATGACTTAAAGCTGGGTGAACAGGTCAGTTTTGCATACCACCTGTTTCATAACAAGGGGCTCTCCAGTGGAAACGGCGAGGTCCGTTTTTCTCTTTCCGATGCATATTCAAGGGCTACTGCCTGTACATATTTCAGCACTTATGAGGGATTTGGAAATGCTTTTGTTGAGGCTGTCCTGGCCAAACGGCCAATTTTTGTAAATAATTATAAACCTGTTTATATGCCCGATATTGGCAGCAAGGGATTCAAAACTGTCATGATCGAAAACAGTATTCTTACACCCGATTCGGTCAGGGATATGGCGGAAATCATATATAACCCTGATCTGGCAAAAGAGGTTGCGGATTTTAATTATGAACTGGGCAGGAAATATTTCAGTTATGAAACGTTGAGGGAAAAACTGGAAGAGCTTATAAGCATGGCTAAATCAGCCGCCGGAGCCTAATCAATAAAAAGCTCCTTCAGGATGTGATCCGACAGAAGCCAGTGTTCGGGACGAATGGCCATCTTTCCATCCCTGCTAAACATTAACCCCCTTTCAATAAATTTACCGGATTGTTGGTTGAAATGTGCACCGGGTATTTCCCCAAAGCAACTTGTAATATAATCCGGGTCGGCTCCCCATTTCGTTCGGAGAGAGGTTATCAGGTAATCATGATATTTTTCCTGTATGGTGAGATTTTCATATTGCCGTATTTCTTTACCGTTTCCGGTCCCTTCCAGATAACCCTTAATTGAAGATATATTCCAGCTCCTTGTTTTTCCGTCATAAGAGTGTGCGGCCGGACCAAAACCCAGGTATTTTTCTCCCGTCCAATAGACCAGATTATGTGCAGACATTTTACTTTTTCGTGCGAAATTTGATATTTCATAGTGATCAAATCTCTCCGCGATTAACAACTTCCTGAGTATCCTGTACTGGATTAAACTTTGATCCTCATCTGCCGGAACCAGTTTCCCGTTTTTACGCCAGTGTTCAAATATGGTTCCCGGTTCATAAGTTAGGTGATAAGCCGAAAGGTGGTCAACGGGAAGATCCATTACCTTTTTAATGTTCTGTTCCCATTCTTGCTTAGTCTGATCCGGAATACCATAAATCAGATCAACGGAAAGGTTTTCAAATCCGGCATCGGCGGCTTCTATTATGCATTTTTCAGCCTGTTCACCATTATGGGACCTGCGCATAAGTTTCAGATCTTTATCATGAAAAGATTGTACTCCAATGCTGATTCGGTTAAATCCCAACGTTTTCAGTGATTTCAGATATTCAGTATTAATGTCATCCGGATTACACTCTATGGTTACTTCCGCATCATCCCTGACGGAATAATTACTATGTATTGTTTCCAGGATCAGGCTAAGATCCGCCGGCGAGAGCAATGAGGGTGTTCCGCCTCCCAGGTAAAGGGAGCCCTGGGAGGTAATTCCGGCTTCCTCCTTTCTGAGAATGATCTCTTCCCTGAGCTTATCCACAAAACTTTCCATGTGTTTAAGGCTGACAGAAAAGAAGAAATCACAATATCTGCAGGCCTGCCTGCAAAAGGGTATGTGGAGATAAATTCCCTGCATATCCCCTATTCTTTAAGGAATCCTAATATGGCATTCGAAACAGCCCGCGGTTCCGGGGGAAGGGCATAATTATTTGTTTCATATTTGCTGTTATAAGGAGATATATTCAATGTTCTGTCCCCCACAACAAGTGTACTGCTTCCTCCCGGATCAAATCCCATTGCGCATTCCATCCGGTGTTTTATCAGTACTGCCGCCATATCAGCATGTGTGGCACCCACTGACTCCCGTATCCTTCCGTTAATTGTCAGCACGGCCATTTCCCCTCTGCTATTTATTCCCATGGCTATTTTGGGTCCCCGCATATTAGTATAATCCAGCCTGGCGGCCTGTGTTCTTATTGAATGGCTGTTCGTCCATCCCTCTGTTTCCATATTAATGCATTCTTTTCCCCGGTCAATTAGCAGAGGGCCTGCTTCAACAGCATGAACCACTTCTTCAAATCCCGGAATTGTCAGTATCAATTTCTCCCCCGGTTTCAAACCTGATGGAAGGTCAGATGGGTCAATGGCCAAAGTAAGCCCCACCGGCATCATGGCTATTTTTATATTTTTGCCCGTTTTAATAATTTCTTTTACAGTGTTTCCGGCTATCCTGATAAATACCCTGCCGTTTCCATCAATTTCGTCTTCCGGGTACAGAAGGTCAAAATAAGCCGTACCTTTCCCCGCTTTGCTGTTATTGTACTGGTTCCCGGTAAATTCCAGATCATGGTCTTTCCATGTTAGTTTTATTCCTCCCGCACAACTTATTCTTTTTATATCTATGCCCCCCTCCTTATAAACCAGCATGGCCGGTTTGTTAAATAACGGTGGTGAGAGCATGATCCCTTCAGAAATAATCATCCCCAGTGGAGATCCTATGTAGGTTTCCGGAAGACCCAGTTTTCCAACAAGTTCCGGATTCAGAATATAACCTCCATTCCAGGCAATACTGGCTTTTGTCCCTGTCTTTTTCCGGTACGAATCAACAAACTGAAGTACTGTCCTGGGATTCTCTGGTGTTGATACAGCAGCAAAATCCCAATGGTGTGTTTTGAAATTTATCTTTGCCAGAACTCCGTTATAAGGCATTCCGTCGGAATGTAATCCACTTACATATGTATAATCTATACCTGATAATTTTTTCTTCGTGTGGCCCATGGTTTGCAGTACAT
>CAZIAU010000018.1:0-8616 GCA_964536755.1 uncultured Bacteroides sp.
TTGCTCAATTTCAGTAGAAAGATCCACCTTTTTAATCAAATTCATGTCAAATTCCGCCTCGTACCACGTCATGAAATCCTTCGTCTGTCCATGCAAAACAGTGCTGGCGAACAGTACCAGGAGGAATAAGTAACAGTAATAAATCCTGGTTTTAATCATCATCATCATCAAGACCCGTCGAGAGATCATCATCGGAAGTATTCATCCAGCTGTCATCCTCAAAATAGTAAATAAATACCCTGGCCGAATCCCTTAAATAGTCTATTCTGCCAATTTCCACCCTGTTTATGATCAACCCGGTCCTGTTCTCCAAATCCGCAATTAGTTCTTCCCTGTTCTCAGGTTTTATCAACTCGACATTCTCATAATTAATTACCTTTTTAGATTCATGCTTCAAAAGGAATACCTTTTCCAGCAGATGAGTAATAAGAAGCAGGATTATATTGGTCAACAACAATTCGGCGTAACTTACTTTTTTGTTTGAAAGCGCATTGATCACCGAAATCCCGATTACCAGGAAAAGATAGGTCATTTCACGGATGGGTATCTGCCGCGTCCGGTAACGGATAATACCGAAGATTGCAAATAGTCCCAGGGCAAACCCAAGCTCAAGTTTTATATTTTCCAGAAGGAAACATAAAAAGAAGACCACGAGGCTTATCAAAATATAAGTGAACAGGTAGTCTTTTCGGGGAGTCGAACGATAATAGAGATACCGGACAAGGTACAGGACCACAACCATGTTAAATGTGGTTCTGATAACCAGGTCGATGAAATCTTCCCAGTTCATCAATTCAATATTCAGGAATTCAGGCATATTGCTTTTCTTTAATGGATTGCAGATAGTCATTATTCAATTTACGAACCCTCCTTATTTCCTCTTTGAAGAGGTTTTGCTTAAGATCAGGATCAAGTAAGGCCATACCCGTGCAATATTTACTGAATCTCTGCGGTATTATGTGTGAACAGTGCAAAGTTTTGTGAAACGGTGAAGCCGACAGAATTCTGTCAAACTTGATCTCTGCGATGGATATTCCGGGTAATTCAATACTTTCATCTGAAAGGGGACTTGAAAACCAGAGGTGATAGTCGATGGTGATACGCTCGGTCCGGTCCGGGCGAACCAGGGTGATCCTGTTGAAACTGTTTTCCAGGACAGGGAATATATTTTCATGCTCGTATGGCGTATAGAAAGCAAGGAACTCCTCTTCATTACTTAAAATAGATCCCTCCCTGCTCTCCTTTTTTATACGGGTTTTTACAGTAACCCCCCTGGCATCTTTTTTCTTTACCTCCAGGTAGACTGCATCGGAGGATCCATATTTTCTGAACCTGATCTTATGACGGTTTACCATACCCCGGTGATGCCTGTGGTACATATCCAGTCCCGGGGTATCATAATAAAAGGTTTGATAGTTGTGGGAACGCTGTCCCTCTATTTCGAGTACCAGGTAATGTTCCTCAACTGCCGAAAGAATAGCTGGAACATCCACATAACTGAAGACATACTTACTGTCTTTCCTTTGCATGAGGCTCGCCTGTTGAATTTTATCCAGGGAAACGGGATTAAATTCAAGAAGTACGCGTTCTATTTCACTTGCTATACTCATACACGTACAACATCTTCTTAACCAGCCTTCCCCTGGGATTATAATATTGCTTCTCCACCCTGTTAACATCCTTGTCATAGGCATATTTTTCCCATTTCTTCATCCCCTCTTCAATAAAATATTCATTTACCGTCATGGAAATAATTCCCTTTTTTCATTTCCTGTCATTATATTATTCGCACGTCCAAATTTAGCAAAATTCCTTACCCGATTTTTATCTCCTTTTCCCGATCAATCTTTTTATTTGAGTTGTAACATATGTTACCGGATTCATACAATTCCATGTCATAAATTTGAATTGTGAAGGAACCAGGTTATATAAGAAATGACATATGATCAGGGAAGTTGTGAAAATCGACGATGAGTTATGTGACGGATGTGAACAATGCATTCCCAACTGTCACGAGGGAGCCCTCCAGATGATTGACGGGAAGGCAAGATTGGTCAGTGACCTGATGTGTGACGGTCTTGGTGCCTGCCTCGGACACTGTCCGCAGGGAGCTATTACCATTGAAAAGAGGGAAGCCGAACCCTATGACGAATCAAGGGTCATGGAGATTATGGTTGGCAAAGGGGAGAATACGGTGGTGGCACACCTTCAGCACCTGAAGGAACACAACGAAATGAAGTACCTGAAAGAGGGTCTGCAATACCTGAAAGATCATGAAAGCGAACTGAAATTTAATATCAGTGAAATAATGAGCAGAGTACATCATGCAAAAGTTGAAGAAGAGCAACTGGCATGTGGTTGTGCCGGGTCAGAAGCACGCAGTTTTAGTCCCCGGTCCGCTGCCGTGCAAACAGGTGTGGTTGCAGCAGGATCTTTTGCACTTGACAACCAGACATCGGGAGGGCAACCCTCAGAACTGAAGCACTGGCCTGTTCAGATGCATCTTATCAATCCCTTGGCTTCATACTTTCAGCAATCAGATGTTGTCCTGGCTGCAGATTGCGTGGCATTTTCACTGGGTGACTTTCATTCCAGGTGGCTCCGTGGAAAAAGCTTGGCCATTGCGTGCCCGAAGCTGGACTCCGGACTGGAAACATATGTCTCCAAGATCAAATCTTTAATTGAGGATTCAAAGATCAATACCCTTACCGTGATGATGATGCAGGTACCCTGCTGCGGTGGGCTGTTACAACTGGTGAAATCGGCTGCAAGTCAGTCCGAAAGAAAGGTGCCGGTAAAGGCTGTGATCGTCGGGGTGGAGGGAGATATCCTGCGGGAAGAATGGATTTAGACATGACAGGGAACAAGACATTCCGTATGCCCCTGATGGTTTTCCTCCTTACTGCATTTCTACTGACTTTTGTCCAGATAAAAGTTGAGAATCCAATGCTGCTGCTGGAACGATTCATTACTGGAGGAGGATGGATTGAAATAGCCATTATCAGTTTTTACGGAGCATTGGTTGCCTACCAGATGCAGGACCCTGACAAGGTGCAGTTATGGAGGAAATTCACCTGGTTTGCATTTTCCGTTGTATTTTTCTTACAGCTTATACTGGGACTTTTTGGTTATGAAAAGTTTCTGATGACCGGCAAGCTTCATCTGCCTGTCCCTATGATGATCCTGGCCGGTCCCATATACAGGGGACATGCATCGGTGATGACGATCCTCTTTCTAAGCACTATCCTGCTGTCGGGTCCGGCGTGGTGCAGCCACCTTTGCTATTTTGGTGCACTGGATTCCGTTTCTTCAGGAAGGAAAACCCGCCGGGGCCCGATCGGCAACAAGTGGGCGCTGAAGTGGACAATGATTTCCCTTGTAATAGCTGCTGCCGTCACCCTAAGATTGATTAAAGCCCCGGTTCTGACTGCCACCCTGGTTGCCGGAGGCTTTGGTATAGTGGGGTTGGGTATTATCCTGCTTATATCCCGTAAGGAAGGAAGAATGGTGCACTGCACGGCATATTGTCCCATCGGTACCATTGTGAACATTGTCAGGTTTATAAATCCCTTCAGAATGTATATTGACAACAGCAGCTGTACCGATTGTATGGCCTGTACCCGAGGCTGCAAGTATGACGCATTAAACGCAGCAGATATTGCAGCAAGGAAACCTGGGATAAACTGTACCCTTTGCGGGGATTGCATTTCATCCTGTAATTCAGCATCAATAAAATACAGGTTCCTGAAGCTTTCCCCCGCTGTTTCGCGAAATCTGTACCTGCTGATAACCATCTCCCTGCACGCATCCACCATGGCACTCGCCAGAATATAACCCGCGTAACCATTTTAATAATCTATGAATTAACAAGGTTATAATTCAGGATAATTCACTATTTTTAGATAAGATCATTCGTGTCTATGAATACGGTTACAGACTTTTTAAGTGACTCTGTGGGAATAACCCCCGAGAATCAGACCAAGATCCTCTATTCAATTATTATAGTCCTGGTTCTGGGTATCATACGGTATGCCATCCTGAAAATTGTATGGAGATTCACCGAGGACCCCAAGTCCAGGTACACATGGAAACGCTCCGTTTCATTTATTGTCGGGTTACTGACCGTCCTGCTCATCGGAAGTGTATGGATCAAGGCCATCGGCCAGTTTGGAGCTTTTCTGGGGTTGCTTACCGCAGGACTGGCCATTGCGCTGAAGGATATGCTCACCAATATTGCCGGGTGGATCTTTATCCTGGCACGGAAACCATTTAATCTGGGTGACAGGGTTCAGATCGGTGAACATGCAGGGGACGTAATTGACCTCCGTTTATTCCAGTTTACCCTTCTGGAGATAGGTAACTGGGTGAATGCCGATCAGAGTACAGGGAGGATCATCCATATTCCCAACGGGGTCGTTTTCACAAAGACCCAGGCAAATTACAGCGCAGGATTTAAATTTATCTGGAATGAAATGCCCGTACTCGTAACCTTTGAAAGTAACTGGAGGATGGCCAGGGATATACTCCAGAGAATTGTCAGTGATCATGCTGAGGATCTTTCGGCCGATGCAGAGAAAAAGATCATAGAAGCCAGTAAGAAATACATGATCTTTTACCAGTATCTTACTCCAATTGTCTATACTTCAGTTGAAGAGAGCGGGATATTGCTTACCATGCGATACATATGCGATCCGCGCAAGCGCCGGGTCACCGAACATGAGATCTGGGAAGATGTATTAAAAGCTTTTGCAAAAAGCAAAGACATAGAATTTGCTTACCCCACACAACGTTACTTCACCCGGCCGGCTGAAAAAGATGATTCGCCCCTGTAATCCATCCTACCTGTTGGTCTCGGTCATATTGGACGGTACACATATAATAAAGTCTGCCCTGCCCCGGGATTCTTCACCGAGTTCTTCAATATTATCCTGGGATACAGTGGAGATGGTAACAATCTTCAGATCTTCCGATGCCTTTTTCAGGAACCAGTTAATACTTTCGAATTCATCGGAGTGGTATGCCCCGTTATAGTGAAGGAACAGGCTCCCCGGCATACGGTTCTGAAGTATAAAATGTGTCATTGTAGCATCCTTAATGGCCTGGGCATCGGCCAGATTTACACTGCCATGTCCGGCCATAGGAGCACCGTGGATCAACTGATTATAGCAATTCAGGGCCGTATCATATTCTAGTGGCAACGGGGCAATGTATGACTTTGCTTCATTGCTGAGACTGTCCAGTATTGCCACTCCCTTCTTGAAAACCGAATTGGCATAACGCCTCGGTATGTTGGTGGCAATAAATCCAAGATGATGATTCTTTGCAAAAAGTACCAGCGGTTTATAATCAGTCTTATAATTCTTCCATAACCTGGCCTCCTCTTCAAATTTTTCCTCACTTATCAAGCCCTTCAAATATTCATCCAGGATCAGCTGGTTATCAGCTTCAAACATTTCTGCTCCCAGTATGAGGTCACTCCCCCTTTCAGCATATAGATCCCCGGTAAGTTCCAGCTGCAGCCAGTGGGAGATGGGATTGTTATGTTGCTCACCAAACAGGACCACATCTGCCCCGGCAGCCGCTTCCACCATTTTTTCATACTTTGTTTTTTTCCCGTTCTCCCTGAAAAGCCTGTAAGCCGGTTTCTGAGCAGCGGCCTGCATGGTTACAGACAGGAACAGGAGTGCAATCAGGGGGTGACGATTGGTCAGGATGTTTTTTTTCATATCCGGTTATTTCAATTCGTTAAGAAGAAAAATGATGAATGACTACTCCGCCTTATCCATCAGGATCGCATTGAAAAGTAATTTATACGATGCCTGTGTCGATGCCCTGAATTGGGGATTAAAGCCGTAAAGTACAAACTGGCCCTTGCCTTTTTTCAGCCAGATCATGGCAGCCCTGTTGCCCATCTTTTCTTCTTCAGCACCATAACCGCTCATCAATACATCTTTTTCGGGATAGCTGCCAATAACCTTTCGGTCCATGTCAAAAATGGGGACCGATGTTTTGAATACAGGTCGGCCACGCGAGAATACCCCGACCTGTCCGGGCATCCCCAGAGTGAGAGGATGTTCTGCTTCAAGGTTAACCTTCACCAGGCTTCCCGGCACAAATAATCCCTCACCAGCCAGCTTTTTGGAAATATCAGAAAATGGGAGCTGAAACTCCTCTTCGGCATCGCCGTGTTTAATCTTTAACACACCTTCAAAGAGTCCGGTGGACCTTCCCCAGGCAATAACGATCCCACCCCTGTCAATGAAGGTCATAAGGTTTTCAAAACCTTTCTTATCCATGCCTTTGACATAATCCGGGTGGTAACTTCCCAGATAATAAGAATCCCCCGACTTTCGTTTCCCGGTCATCAGGATTGATTTATCATTATCGGGAAAGATAATCACGTCGAATTTCTCCGCCAGTTCTGTTGCAGGGAAATCACCGGGGTGCAGAACAGTAAAGGGAATATGATAGGTATCCAGAATATACCGGGTCCATCCCGCATCCATATCATGAAAATAGGTTTCCACCAGGGCAATTCGGGGCAACGAAACCTCGCCTGAATTAAAGTCACGTTTATCGGAAATCATTCCCGGCTGAAAAGGAAGATCCTGCAACAATTCATTCCATTCATTTTTCCTTTTTGACGGGTAGTATACAATAAAGCTTCCTTTCCCGTATGATTGCCCCTGAAGTTCCAGATGAGTTTCGAGCCGTTCAACTTTAATCCCTTTCTCCATGGCGTTAAAGGCGGCCCTGAAGGATTCATTGGATGAGACCGGCAACACCATGGCATAGACCTCCATATCAACTTTTTCTGAAAGATCATATTTCCCCTCCACGGGTATTAAATTGGCTTCAAGCGACTTGCTTCGGGTGTCGATCTCATGGGAGGTGACATTCCTGTGCAACGGCAGTGACCAGCTTGTAATGTCGTAGGGTTTGATCAGTTCTCCTCCCGGCGTATAATGGCGTTCGGGATATTCCTGGGTCTCCATGACCTCCTTGATAAAAGTCCTGAAGGGCTGGGCAAGGGGTATCACCACATCTCCCTTCTTATAAATTCTTTCATCCACTTCAACCTGTCCGATCAGCGTGAAAACCTCCACTCCATGTTCCCTGAGAAGGTTAACCATGTTAACCATCTCCCCCACATCGTGTTGCTTCAATGGCAAAATATAGTAATAGGGTGACTCGCTCCTGCCCTTGTTTACCTGTTCCCTGCACATCCTGTTCCTGAACCTGAGAATATCCTCCCGGTAGAGGGATGCGGTCTTTATGATCGATTTGGTGGAGGAGAGTTCATAAGCCACAATATCGCCAAGCCTCCACCAGCCTCCCTCCCATGGAAGCAGCATGTTCGTACTTTTCTTATACTCGGAAAGTCCCTTGCCATCAACTTCGAGCTCGGTAGGTTCGACATAAATAGGGGTAGCAGTCTGTGCACTGGCAGCTTCGGTAAGGAATCCGATCACATTCTTCCAGATACAGGTTTCGGTGGATCCCGGCCAGTAATCATCAAACAGAAAATGTTGCGATACACCTGCAAGTCCGTCTGCAGTCATATCAGTGGCCATGTGCTGTCCGAATACCCCTGACCATTGATAGATCCCGGCAGGAATATTTTCAGCAATGGGATCATGGTTGGGTGGTACAAAATAGCGGGTACCGGTGGAACCCATCTGGTGTTTCTCAACCATTACCTGGGGGAACCATGTCTGGTTATAGATCCTTGCAATGGCCCTGGTGTCTTCCTGGGTCAGGATAACAAAATCACGGTTATTGTCATGTCCAACATACTTGTGGTAAACCTGCGGAAGCGAGGCTCCTTCATACTTTGTCCCCAGGTTCTTTTTATAATTCTCCACGATCAGGTCCATGCCGTCGGGATTATGGCACGGGACCATCATGTAAACCACATTCCTGAGCCACTCCAGTTTCTTTGGATCTTCAGTGGTGGCAAAATCGTATGCTATAAGCGAAGCTGACTGTGAAGGTGCCACCTCGCTGGAATGCATGGAAAGGGTTGCCAGTACGAATACTTTCCCCCCGTCAACCATATCTTCAAGTTTTCCATCTTCAATTCCCGGGTTAAGTGCAAGCTCCCGGTTGATCTCCTTAAGGGATTCAAGGTTCTTTATATTCTCTTCATTTGAAATAAATGCAATGAACATGGGCTTTCCCATGGGCGATCTGCCTATCTCTTCCATCCTTATTCGGTCTGACTGTCCATCAATTTCCTGCAGATATGAGATCAGCTGCTCGTAGGTACAGAGGTTCCTGTCCGAACCGGGTTCAAATCCAAAAAAGTCTGCTGGATTGGTGATTGATCCTGTTTGAGCTGCCATGCCTGTAATGCAGAGCAGCATCATTGCGGCAAATGTGATTCGTTTCATGTTCTCAGATATATCCTTTTGGTAATGAAATTTTACGGCTGGTTTTCCATTGAAGGGCTACACCCCTATCAATCTACCCAGATCGTCTTAATATTAACAAATTCTCTGATCCCTTCCACCGAAAGTTCCCGTCCAAATCCGGAATTTTTAATTCCACCAAATGGCAGCCTGGGATCAGATTTGACCATGGCATTAATAAATACGGCACCCTCCTCTGCTCCTT
>CAZIAU010000018.1:8626-14825 GCA_964536755.1 uncultured Bacteroides sp.
AGGGTGGCAGATCTCTCCGACTGAGTAAAGAGCTGAACACCCAGTCCAAATTTTGACTGGTTGGACAGGTCCAGTGCATGTTCTGGAGAATCAGCCTCCATAATGGCGAAAACCGGCCCGAAAACTTCTTCATCGAATACACTCATACCGGGTCTGACACCTGTAAGGATCGTTGGTTCAAAAAAAGCACCGTTGCGGTGACCACCTGTCAAAAGCTTCGCGCCCTTCTCCAGCGATGATCTCACCTGGTTCTCCACCTCTTCAGCCTGTTTTACCGAAGATAATGGACCCACATCTGTATCCTCTTTCATTGGATCGCCCACCACTAGCTTCTCAACCCGGTTCACTAACAGAGGTATAAAATCTTCAGCGATCCAGGATTCCAGTATAAAACGCTTGGCTGCAATGCAGCTCTGTCCCCCGTTCTGCAACCTGGCAGGCATAGCAATATTCACGGCCAGCTCCTGGTTTGCATCATTCAGGACCACGAAGGCGTTATTCCCACCCAGTTCCAGCACACACTTTTTCAAATGATTTCCTGCCACAGAAGCCACTGATATTCCTGCCGCTTCACTCCCTGTCAGAGTAACTGCTCTGATATATTCATGTGCGATTAAGCCGGCGACCCGGTCCGAGCTTAGGGCCAGATTCTGAAATACACCATCCTCAAATCCTGCCTCGCTGAAGATTCCTTCTATGGCCATCGCACAACCCTGCACATTTGACGCATGTTTGAGCAGTGCTGTGTTACCGGCCATAAGTGCAGGCGCTGAAAACCGGAATACCTGCCAGAAAGGAAAATTCCAGGGCATAATGGCAAGTATGGGTCCCAGGGGCTGGTAGATAACATAGCTCTCTTCGGCTTCAGTGTCAACAATTCTCCTCTGCAGGAATTCCTCAGCATGTTCGGCGTAAAATTCGCAGACCCATGAACATTTGCGCACCTCTGCCTCTGCCTCTTTCACGGGTTTCCCCATCTCCCGGGTAATGATCTCTGCGAACTCCCTGCTCTTTTCCTTCAGAATTGAGGCTACCTGTAACATTTTTGATTTACGCTCTGCGAAGGAAGAGCTGCTGTAAGTTTTGAAGGCAGTCTGGGCCCTTCCGATGAGAACCGCAAGGTTCATATCTGAAACCTGGGGATAATTCACTATCCTGGAAGGATCGTATGGATTGATACTTTTCAGTACGGGCATGGAGACAGGTATAATTTTATTACCGGTATTTCCGGCGAACGCAATTTATAAGAAACAGGGGGATATTCAAAAAATCCGCCTTCTCATTTTCATCAGGTTGAACCTGATCTCATGCCTGTAGTGTTTGAAGCGTCCCTGCCCAGAGCTGTTGTGCCTCTGTTCAAAGGACTTAAGGGCCTTGTCCAGGCTGCCCTCGGCCCCGATCATTTCCCAGAACAATGGAAATTCCTCACCTGCGTTTTCAATCCGGATAGTAAGCTTCTTATCCTTATCCTTCAGGAAATGCAGAATATTATCATGCACCCTGTCATAGAAGTCCGCCACCACAGCCAGCCTCCTTTCCCGGTCCAGCCTGTGCAATGCTATCTGCTGTATCCCCTCACAATAGGCACGGATCAGACTGCCATTCCTGATCCATCTCCTGTTATAGCTCCGAATGGTATCCTCCCTTTTCCTTACAAGGTGTACATAGACCGCATCGTTCCCAAACCTTTTATCCAGTGAACCCGGGAACCAGCTCAACCTGTTGTCCGCCTCAATGTGGTTGTCAGGATAATCGAACCGCTCTTCTCCCAGGCGGCGGGAAAGAGTTTCGTGCCCGCTGGTGAAGTTGGTTATATGGCTGCAAGCCCTTGCAAAGCTCAGGGAGCCACTCCTTCCGGTACAGAGTACAAATACCCGCATAATTCAAAAGTAATGAATATAAATTTACCTAAACGTTAATTGTATATTGACTACTTTTATGAAAAAGTATCCCGGAAATGGAACATGGAACCTTTATGAAAATGGCCATCCAGGAAGCATTTGATGGAATGAGAAGCGGAGATGGAGGTCCTTTCGGAGCAATTATCGTTAAAGATGGCAAGATCCTTGGACGGGGACATAATAGTGTTCTCAGTAAAAGTGATCCCACTGCGCATGCAGAGATAATTGCTATCAGGAACGCCTGTCAGCAATTACAGAATCACTACCTTACAGGGGCGACGATCTATACTAATTTCGAACCCTGTCCCATGTGCCTGGCCGCCATTTACTGGGCCGATATACGAAAACTGTACTATTGTGCCAGCAGGAGAACAGCAGAAAAAGCGGGTTTTATGGACAACTGGCTTTACAAAGAAATAGGCCTTCCCGCAGACAAGAGAGAAATGGAATTTAACGTTTTAGAGCATGGTGACATGAATAAACTTCTGGATGAATGGGATGATATGCAGGGAAAGATCCTCTACTAATGGTGCATCTTTTCTTGGATATATGTAATCAACTGCTATTTTTATATTTTCAGACAGAAATCTTGGACAAAAAACTATGAACAGAAGAAATTTCATTGGCAGAACCGCTCTCGGGGCCGGAGCAATTACAATAATTCCAAGACACGTTATGGGCGGAGCCGGCTTCCTGCCGCCCGGCAACAGAATTAACCTGGGTTTTATCGGGACCGGGAGACAGAGCATTGGTCTGATGCGGAGTATCAATGGGTGTCCCGAGACTATTATCCTTGCAGCATGTGACGTGGATCGGCAGAAACTGGAACGTTTCAAAAGTAAAGCAGAGAAAGCCAATTCTGAAAAACTGGGAGGCGGAATCCAGGAGGTCGACACCTATGAAGATTACAGGGAACTTCTTGAGAGAAAAGATATTGATGCTGTTGTGATCGTTACCCCTGACCACTGGCATGCTATGGTTGCAGTTGATGCAGCAAAAGCCGGGAAAGATATATATTGTGAAAAGCCTATGGCACACACCGTGGCAGAGGGAAGGGCCGTGGTTCTGGCCACCAGAAAATACGACAGGGTATTTCAGACAGGCAACATGCAACGTTCCTGGCGGGATTTCAGACATGCTTGTGAGATGGTATCAAACGGCTATATTGGAGAGGTAAATGAGATCAATGTTAGCGTTGGCGATCCGGTGATGGCCTGTGAGCTCCCGGAAGAGCCGGTTCCCGATTATCTGAACTGGGAAAGGTGGGTGGGACCCTCCCTGTTCAGGAACTATAACCAGATCCTGTCACCGCCAGTAGAATATGACGGCTGGCCGTTGTGGAGGAAATACCGCGATTTCGGAGGAGGCGGGATCGCTGACTGGGGAGCCCATATGTTTGATATCGGACAGTGGGCGCTGGGAATGGACAGATCAGGTCCGGTTGAGTTTATCCCACCCGGGAACAGGGCCAGGCGGGGTATGCAAATGAGATATGCCAGCGGAACAGTAATGAACCATGCTGACTGGGGCGAATCCAATGCTGTACAGTTCATCGGTTCGGAAGGGAAAATTGAAGTGAGCAGGAGTTTTTACAGATCAGATATTGAAGGCCTGACCGAGAGGGAACTATCAGGGAACGATAAGCCGCTTTACCGGAGCGATAATCATTACCAGGACTGGATCGACGCCATTAAAACCAGGACCCGGCCGGTTTCGGATGTGGAAACAGGTCACAGGACTGCCTCGGTTTGCAACATTGTCAACATTGCCTATGAACTTGAAAGACCGTTAAAATGGGCACCGTCACATGAAAGATTTATCGATGATGATGATGCCGACCGGATGCTCACAAGGGCATTCAGGGGTAGCTGGGACTTTAATGATTATTAGTATATTATGCTAATTGTGGAAATTATAAACAGGTAAAAAACTTTTTTTTCCTAAATTTCAGATATGAAAAGAGGGGCAGGGTTGCTCGCCATTATATTGTTTTTACTGTTCATCCCCTTTAAAGGAACAGGGCAGATAACCTGTATATACGGAACCAACAATAGCTATTTTGAAACCGATCAGTGGTGTTCCCCCGTTGTTGTCTCATACTGGACCGTGTCCTATACCAGTGTTATCACTGGCGGGGGTTCGGTCAGCATCCGGTATAACTGGGGAGACGGGGTTATTGAGGTCGAGCCTGCATCGGAAGGTCCGGCAGGCACATTTACTGCAACACTGGAACATACCTATTACTCCGAGGACAACCAGTGCAAATATCATGCAACGGCATCCCTTTCCATAGATGGAGAGGTGTGTGAAAATACTACAGTGGAAAAGAATGTTCCGGTATGGGATGTGGATAACGAGAATGGAGCCTATGTAAATGCCAGTCCGAATGTATATCCTATCTGTATCGGGAACGGGGCTACAATGAGATTTGACGATGATACCAGGTATAACTGTGTTCCGGACCAGGAGAACGACATCCGGAATGAAAGCCACCGATGGATTCAGTGGGTTTACGGAACCAACAGCGGGGATGCCAATTTTATGACCGGAACACCGGTCAGTGTGGATGGTTACACGGGACTATGGCCTTATGCAACGACGGTAAAACAACTACCTGACGGCAGTTGGGGATCAAGTGAGAGAAGCCTCCCGATTACTGTGGATGATGACAAGCTTCTGGGAGAGGAGTTCGAGGTTGAGCTTCGCTACTGGAATTACTGCAATCCATATCCCGGCAATGATCCCGTTACTGACCGTTCGGTGATCCGGATTGTTGATCTGCCCGTGGTTGAAATCGAGCCTGAAGATACCTTGTGCGAATTCAATCCCCCTGATTTTCTCGATCTCAAGCCCGGTTCAGAAACCGGAGGGATCTGGAGCGGAAAAGGTATTATTGATGCCGGTACCGGGGAATTCTCACCCTCCGTGGCAGGTCCGGGAACACATATGATTACCTATTCTGTTACGGATGGGAACAGTTGTTCGAACTCAGGAACTATCAACATTGTTGTCAGAGATGCGCCCGATGGTACAATCACTCCGGTGGATCCCTTCTGTATCTATGATGCGCCTTACGTCATGGAAACCGTGGCCCCGGCAGGTGCCTGGTCCGGTAATGGTATTGATCCGGCTACAGGCCTGTTCGATCCTTCAGATGCAGGCATTGGCAATCATGAGATCATTTTTAACACTCTCCCCGATGAGGCTGGTTGTTTCGGAACCGACACTGTGGTTGTTCGCGTGGTGGATATCCCATCGGCCGAATTTCTGACCCCCGATTCTTCCTGGTGCTTTCAATCCGACAACCACACTACTTCAAAAATCCTGATCACCGGTTCAGACAGTTCCAGATTCGACCTGGTACTTGAGATACGGGGTACCCTGCAAACCATCTCAGATCTGCCCAGCGATACTTTCGATCTGTACACCGACAATCTGGCCGGAAGGAATGAATACAACCTGGTTAAAGTGATCGAACACCATGGCAGCAACTCCTGCGAAAATGAGGTGAACGATATGCTGGTCATGGATGTGAAGACCAAACCCGATATAAATGTTACTGCCATTTATGATCTTTGCACTCCTGTGAAGGTTGAATTCCAGGCAGTACCCGGTGCGGATTATTATTACTGGAACTTCGGCGACAATGATTCCGTCCTGACCCGGAATGCAATAACTTCACATACCTACAGCATTAAACCGGAGGACCAGCAACACTTCCGCATTGATACGCTTGAAGGAATAATTGATACCACCTATTATGAGATCTTTATTAAGGATTCCACGTTCCACTACCGGATGATTGCAGAATCCTCTTTCGGATGCAGGGACACACTGAATGACAGTATCACGATCTATAACAAACCTATTTCTGATTTCTTTGTCTCACCGGAGATCCAGAATTATCCTGAATCTGATGTTTTTCTGATCAATCTTTCCAGTTTTGGATCATGGTCCTATTTATGGGACTTTGGGGATAATATGACCGATACCATAAAAGAACCCAGTAACCACACCTTTGAAACCTATGGTTTTTATGATATTAACCTGATGACTTATAACGAATTCTGCATGGACAGTGTTACCAAACGGATTCAGATAATGCCTCCCCCGCCTGTTGCAGAATTCGAACCGGATTCCATTGGATGTCCTCCGCTCACCATCACATTTACCAATACAAGTCTGTATGCTGATTCATACATCTGGGATTTCGATGACGGGCGCTTTTCCACAGAAAAGAATCCCACACATTCATTCTGGGAAAGCAAGGAACATGATGTGACCCTGGCTGCATTCGG
>CAZIAU010000019.1:0-14655 GCA_964536755.1 uncultured Bacteroides sp.
AACCCGGATATGAATTTGCACTGGTAAGGCGGACCCCGGGTGCACCCGACAACTGGGAAAAGTATGGAGTGGAAAGTTATGCTGATTTTGATGCGCTTCCCATATATAATTATACCACTCCTCACAACCTGTTAAGGTGGACCACCAGGACAGAGACAAATGATCCGTCCTGTTCAATAAATTGTCATATCCGGAAAGAGGGAGACTCTCTGATCAATGCAGAGCTCTACCTGTTTCAATCTGACCTGAAGGAAGACTGGGAGCTAAGTTCAACCAAAGATATAGTCGTAGACGGGAAGTTGCCTGCCTACTGGCCAAGTAAATAGATCAAGAATTAGATTAATAAATTTATGTTTAACCAAATAAATACTAAGATGATAAGAATTAGAGCCTGGATGCTTGCCTTCCTGTTTATCTCCTTTTTTGTGGTTTCCTGTGAGAAAGAAGAAGAGGAACCAATCAATGAAGCGGAAGTACTTATTGAATACCTTGAATCTGTAGATTCACCACTGGGTAAGGATTATGTCAGCAGCGACATGCCTGCTATCAAGTCAGCCGAGGCTGTGAAAACAATGAATACTGCCGGTACGGTTTATATAATAGACATTCGTTCTGCTGATGATTTTGCCCTCGGACATATCGAAGGTGCAGTGAATGTGGTCGCCGGGGATGTGATGACACACCTTGAAACTGCTGATCTGACAGGGAAGGATGATATAGTTATTGTATGTTACAGCGGACAGACAGCTGCATGGGTTACATGCCTGCTGAGAGTAGCCGGGTATGACAATGTATATTCCATGGGCTTCGGGATGTGTTCCTGGAATGCGGATTTTGCCGGATCATGGAATAACAATACTGGCAACATGTATACTTCGGAATTCACAACCGATGCCACTGCAAAAGGTGAAAAAGGAGACCTGCCAGATCTTTCCACAGGATTGGAAGAAGGTCAGGATATCCTTGAAAACCGACTGGCAGCAGTATTTGCTGAAGGATTTGGAGCCGCGAAAGTTACTACTGCAGAAGTAGTAGGTGCTCCTGACAGCTATTATATTGTAAACTACTGGGGTGAATCTGACTATTCAACTATCGGTCATCTTAACGGTGCCAGGCAGTATACGCCGAAATCCTCCATGTCTCTGGATGCTGATCTGAAAAGTCTGCCAACGGATAAGACAATTGCGGTATATTGCTGGACCGGGCAGACAAGTGCAAATATGGCTGCATATCTGCGCCTTATAGGTTATGATGCAAAGACTATACTGTTTGGTGTCAACGGTATGATCTATAACTCGCTGGAGGCCCATAAATGGAGCGAAGCTGCAATTATGGGTTACGATTATGTGACCAATTAGGATATTCCTGAAACTCTCAGAAGTCTCAAGGAGGCCGTCTCATAAGTCAGCATGAGACGGTTTCTTTTTTTTTAAGGATCCGGGGGTATCCGGATGCCCCATAAGAGCCATATTTTGAATCCATACGGGTAAATAGCCAAATTTATATTGTTTATATATTAGTGGGTAATTAATGAATTTGGCCCGAAAATTGAATGGTTATTAGTAAGAAATAGATAATTTTAATATTTGAATCAATAAATAATTAAACTCTTATAGCTATGTTAACCAAAAGGACTTTACTTATCGCTTTTATGGCCATGTTCGCCGGGAGTGCATTGTTCTCCCAGAATTTCAAGTACATAGGCGCTGCAAAATGTAAAATGTGTCATAATAAACCACCCAAGGGTGAACAGTACAATAAGTGGATGGCCAGTCCACACGCCAATGCTATGAAAACATTAGCAGGGGATGAAGCTAAAAAGATTGCCAAGGCAAAGGGTATAGCAGATCCAGCGACTGATGCCGCTTGCATTAAGTGTCACTCAACCGTCGGGAGCATTGATGCAAAACTTGTGGCAGGGATTACCCAGGAAGAAGGAGTATCGTGTGAGTCATGCCATGGCCCAGGAAGTATGTATAAAAGCCCTACTATAATGAAGAACCCTGAACTCGCTATGCAGAAAGGATTGATAATGCCCACAGAAGAAGTCTGCAAAAAGTGTCATAATGATGAGAGCCCAACCTTTAAGGGATTTGATTTTGCAAGTGCTTCAGCAACAATAGCACATCCGGATCCCACAAGAGCCAAATAAAAAGAGCTGAACATAATATATAAATATAGATCCTCCGGTTTGAAAAAGCCGGAGGATTTTTATTTCTTTGCCAACTGGAGAATTTGACATTTATTAAAAGAATATTCAGATGATAATTAGAAACCTTTTTATAGCGGGATTAATACTGATCATGGCCGCCTGTAATCCGGGTTCATCCGGCGAATATACGACTGTGAAAGTGAAGGAAGTTGAGCAGGTTGGAACATATACCTATTTACTTGTAAAAGGAAAGGGGCCTGAATACTGGGTTGCAGTGCCCAGCATGGATGCCAGTCCCGGAGAAACCTATCAGTACCAGGGAGGATTGGTTATGGAAGAGTTCTACAGCAAGGAGCTTGACCGGACCTTTGACAGGGTGTTATTCCTGGAGGGATTGTATCCGGAAGTAAGTTCATCTGAGACAGACCGAACCGCTCAGGAGGATCCCGGGGAGTTTTCCTATGAGAACATGGTATCCATTGAGAAAGCTGATGTGAGAGTGGAGGCTGTGGAAGGAGCAATAACTATAGCTGAACTTTTTTCAGATCCGGGGGCTTATGATGGAAAGACAATTCGAGTAACAGGTGAAGTGACCAAGTTTAATGCGGCCATTATGGATCGTAACTGGGTGCATATTCAGGACGGCACTGAGTTCGAAGGAAAGTTTGACCTGACCGCAACCTCCTCTGAGACATTTGAGGTTGGCACCCGGGTTACCCTGGAAGGGATACTGACCCTGGATCATGATTTTGGCTACGGGTACACCTACGATGTATTGCTGGAAAAAGCAACAGCGGTCAGGTGACCCTACCGCTGTAATAATTGCTTTTGTCAATTCACCTATCACTATCCCACAAGGAACGAATAGATAATAAATCCTACCAGGATCACACCAGTTCCAAGGGCAAGGAAACCAAAGAACCGTATGAGCCGCATGGTGTCCTTTGGGTATTCTTTTTCGAACACATAATTATCCAGTTCACCTGCATCTTTCAATTCCTGGTATTCCCGCGGCCTTTCATGTTTGAAATGTTCAAGGGGCATATGGCCCGTAAATATCACAGTATCCATGGGGAAAGCCTCGGGACGGAAATGAGTATTGAAAAAATGTATGGTAAATATAAATCCAACGGCCAGTAATGCTTCGTCACTGTGAATGATCTGAGAAACGTTGATTACCCATCCCGGCAGGAACTTTGTAAAAAAGACAGGGAACCAGAGTATCAACCCGCTGAAACCAATAATGGCAACCCCCCAGAATACAGCAAGATAATCGAATTTCTCCCAGTAGGTCCATTTTCCGTAGTTGGGCCTTGGCCCCTTCCCGAGGAACCACTTGATGGTGGCCCAGAAGTCTTTGATATCCTGCTTGTTGAACCATAAAGAGTTCTTATCCAGGATGAACTTTGTAATAGATAACCTTTTCTTTCGTTTCAACCTGATCAGATTACTCATATGAAAACCGAAATAACCAAATGTAATCACAGCGCCGAACCTGTGCAATACACGGGCATTCTCCACTCCGCCGATAAGTTTTGCCAGGAATTTGGCCCATTCCATATGAGCGAATTTCAGCATCATTCCGGTAAGCGCCAGCAATATGAAACTTACGATAACGAAAATGTGGGTAATCCTCTGATTCCTGGAGAAACGTTTCACATAAAGGTTACCTTCCTGAGCGGGCTTCGATTTTCTTTTCTTCAAACGTTCGGCCAGCGACCTGGGCAACCACATAAGCAAATGGATGCCAAAAAAGATAAATACACCCAGCAGAAGGGCGGTCATGAAGATATATGCGAAGTTCATCCTGGGGTCATCCTTATGAGTGGCATGGCTCAGGTAGGAGGAGAATCTTTTGTTGGCACCCACATGACATTTTGCGCAGGTAGCGACCAGGTTTGCCTGGGAGACCGTGGACTTGGGATTATCGGCTTTAAGAATATTATGTGCCCCATGGCAGTCTGAGCACCTGGCCGATTCATAATAACCGAGCTGATAGGCCTTCCCGTGATATGTTTCCATGTAAGTTTCGGCCGTTTCTTCATGACAGGAGCCGCACTGAGTTGTGACTTCATTCATGAATTTATCCTGGTTGACGTCAGAAATCACATGTGCACTATGGCATTTTACACAGGTGGGATATTCCTTACCTTTGTCATCCAGGGTAAATGCGTGATCGCTTTCAAGATATTGTTCATAGATCCCTTTATGACAATTCCCGCATGTGGCCTGGACATTGGAAGGGTTGATGGATGATCTTTCATCCGTCTCTTTTAACATCAGGTGGGTGGAATGACAGTCGGTACAAACCGCGCTCACTGTTAATCCTTTGGCTGTAAGTCCCTGCCCATGTACACTTAAGGAGTAATCTGCAAAAGCATTGACCTCCTTGAGTTCAGTAGTTTTTGGAGCTTTCCCGCCTTTTCTGTGGCAATTGCCACAGAGGGTGGGTATGGCAGTCCTGTATACCGGAGAGGTATCGTCGAGTCTGGATTTTGTTCCGTGGGTTCCGTGACAATCGGTACAATAAGGGGCATTTTCCACTTTTTTATAGTGGGCCTGACCGTGACCACTGGCAAAATAATTGTCAAATACCTCTGCGTGACATGAGGAGCAATCCACCGGCTTGTTCGTGGAACATGGTCTTTTAAGATGATCTGTAACTTCGGTATGACATTTGGAACAGGGTATATTCTTGTGAACCGAGTTTGGAAGTTCCAGGGGATCCCGGTAAAGTGATACTCTTTCTCCGTCAACAATTTTGTGGATTTCTTTATCACCGTGGCATTTCATACAGGTTTTATCCGAAACCCTTGCCTGTATTTGCGGTACATCGACTTTGTGAGGAGGATGACAGGCAGTACATGAAGGAATAACTGAAGGGTCCTTTTCCCATAGTTCACCTTTAATCACTTTTTTATGAGTTTCCTCGATCCTGGTATGGCATTTCATACAGGTTCCGGCAATCCTGCCGGCAGATATGGACGAATTCGGACTGGTATGAGGCAACACCATGTGGTTTCCGTGACAATCGTTACAGGTGGCGGTGACTATCAGACCGGCTTCAAACAATCCTCTTCCATGTATGCCCTGGGTATAGTTCTCCACTATATTATGTTCAGATACATCATAGACCCTGGCAACCACTTGACCTTCCCTGTGGCACCTTCCACACAGAAGGGGAATATTCATCTTATAGGTTCGGGATTCAGGATTGGTATAGTGGAGGATATCATGGCTCCCATGACATTCTTTACAGTCCGGGGCATTGGGATCATTCAACATCAGGGCTTGTCCGTGGACCCCCCTCCGGTTACTGACCATCGGTTCATTGTGGCATTTCCCGCAATTCACCGGTTCTAATCTTTCAGGGTGTGGCAGGTCATTCACATCTATGTCGGAATGGCACGAAACGCAACTGTTGTTATGGTGTACTGATCCTTCAAATATGGAAGTATCCACAAAAAAGGAAACTGTTCTTCCGTTCCTCTCAGCAGTCAGATCGGGGTCTTCTTGGCACATCAGACAATCTTCATCGCCCTGACCATTTACCTGGGAAATAACCGGGCCAAGCAATAGTAACAAAATAAGCCGGGAGATCCTTAGTATATATTTCATAAAGAGAGTGTTGTGGGCATCCTTTAAAGAATTCGGATTTGAATTTTATCTGTTTCTCTGATAAAGTTATCCACTTGTTAATGGGGTGTTAAAATAATAATTTTACATCTAAAGATTCACATATATAGAGGTGTGACATTAATTTATATCAAATCTGAATATAGGTCCGAGGCTGCACCTTTTGATACAGCCTCGACTGTGGAAAGTATTATTAACTTTTTGGACAGGTGTTATTCGTGTTCTTCGTGATACCCGTAGATCATGCTTTTGAAAAGTGTTCCGGGTTTGTCGCCAAGTGTACATGTATAGAGATGAACAAGGAGAAACAGCGATAATATAAATCCTACAACGATGTGTAATACATCATAAAACACCAGGCCGCTTATATTGAATATATTGTATGCGATAATATCAGGGAACATCATAGCAATCCCTGATATTATAAGTAACGGCATTCCGAAATACATGGCAATTACATACGCGAACTTTTGAAGAGGATTGAATTTCTGTTTTTCAGTAATAGGAAAGGGGTGCGGTTCTTTTTTAAAAATTCCGACCGCATAAAACTTAAATTGCTTCCAAAGGTTGACAACAAGATTCTTCCGCCATTTTCTATAATAGCCTCCGTTTTTGGTTATCAAATTTCCTATAACAAAAACACCGTAATTAAAAGTAACAATAATTGCAGCTACATTATGCATACCGACTGACACATTGAAAGGAATCAGGCTGTTCTCCATACTGTTAAAATGAAGAGATATCCCCGTAAATATCAGCAATAAGAACATGAGTGCATTGATCACGTGCCAGATCCGGATCCATGCCGGGTATAGGTAGATTTTTGTTGTGGACATTTTAATTGTTTTTCAGTTTGATAAATCGTAGAACAGTGTGAAACAGTATAACCAGGAAGGTCATTACAAATACCAGAACGCTTAACCTGTTGAGCCATATGTTCTGATTGGCCCCGATCACGTAAGCATTGCTAATGATTATCCCATTGGCGAATCCGGCCTTGCGCCCCTCCTGGACCTGGAATTTGTAAAGCGTATGCATCAGTCGTGAATCCCTTGAATGGCACTCGGTACAATTCTGAACCGCTTTCTCTTTTGGCAGTATTTTATGTGCTATCAGAATGGAATCATTGATTTCCGTATGGCACTCAATGCAGCGTACGCTCCTGAAATGTGCCACCTGGTTTGGGAGCCAGCCATGGCTTTCCACAATATTGATCTCATCCCTGTCGGTTAATAACATAAACCGGTCAAAATCCGCATGACAGCTGAGGCACATGTTATTGTCATAAAGTACAGCCTCTTCTATATCATCGGCATTTCTCATGAATGCCCTGTAGGAGTGAGGATCATGGCATTTCCAGCATGTGAATTCAGGAATGTTATGGATGCTTTCGCTGAATTCCACTTCAATCTCTTCGAAGTGGTACTTGGCAAAAGTCTCATCATATCCATGACAGTCCATGCACACGAGCATTTCTGTAAGCCTGGCCTCTACCGAATGGGGAAAGGTCGAAAAATCATAGGGATGGCAATCAGAACACGAAAAGGCCTTATGAACCCCTGAGTAAAACTTATCCCGGTCAATGATCCTGTCAGGGCACATGTATTCAGTGACGGTCCTGCCCAGGTTTTCATCTTTAAGTGTATATTTGGGTTCACCGTGGCATTTCAGGCAATTTTCGTTGTCATCTACGTAATCATTGACTTCGTAATAGGATGCTTTTAATTTCTGGGGTTCTTCTGGTTGGGCATTCAAGGATTTTGCCGCAACCATCAGAAGACCCAGAGTAATTGCTGTTAAGGTCCTCATCACTAAGGGGTGTTAAATTGAGAATGTAAAATACAAATAATCCTTGTATCGGATAATAGTAAATTTATGTTTCTCCTCATAAAGAAGGTCATATTTAATGTCTGGTTCCGATAATGACAGAATTTCACCAAGTTCCGGTTAGAACCTGACGGTGATATTGAAACCAAACTGGAATTCACCATCTAATGGATTGTTCCCGTTAAAAGCAATGCTCCTGTTTTTAACAATAGCATCATAATTGGAAGCAAAAATCCTGAATGAATGCGTACCTGTAACAATCTCCACCCCCAATGCAATATTCGGATATATCTTCTCTTCAGGCATAAGGAGGGGTTGATCATATTCAAATATAATGCAATGGTATCCCAATACCTGAAGGCGGCCTCCAAAGTTTATGGAAGCATTCAGATTGTTATATCCCTCCGGAACAGCATTATACCATACCACAGTAGGGGCAAGCTGAAAACTTGTTTTCTCTCCAAACCTTCTGGATACGATCAGCTGGTTCAGGTAGGAAAGACGGCCCATTAAAGGATAGGGGAGATGTACTCTTTCGTACCGGCTGGGATCGCTGGCCACATATTCCTCCAATGTCCCAAAATATTTACTGTCCCTGGCGTCCAGAACCACATCTCCGTAATAAGATAATGAAACGGGGATCCGTCCCGACTCAGTTTGTGTAAGGATATTGTATTTCCATTCCAGGTTCTGAAGCATATAACCGCGTGTGGTCCCAAATCCGGCCATGATCTTATCAGTGATGCCGTAGGAGAACCCCAGGCGGGTATTGGCACTGCCATATATGCCAAGAAGATCGGCAATCTGCCTTATCTTTGAGAACCGGTGCTGTATCTCCAATGTAAATGAGCCTTTGTAAAGTCCGACCGTGGTCTGGTTATCTATCAGGGTCAATGTTTCAAATGGCGGCATTACTGGGGGGTCGTCATCTCCCTGGGCAATAACATTTCCGGAAAATAAAATTGCAATAACACAGGTAAAGGCGGTTAATTTGATATTTCTTTTCATAGCTAATGTATTAATCATACAATTAATTGTTCTCGGCTCCTTCCTGGATCCAGCCGAGGATATCTAATTTCTCTTCTTCGGTGACACGTCCGTCATGGGTGCCTGAAAATTTTTCATACAGAAGGCTGGAACAGGGAAAGTCAATGTCAATATATCCACCATCGATAAGATCGTCATAGGACCATCCCGGGCTCAGATCCGGTGTCTGTCCTCCCGAATGACATACGAGACATTTATTATCAAAAATGGTCTGGATATCTGCAGAAAAGCTAACTCCCTGAGTGCCATCCGGACATTCGGGCACAGGAATTTCATATTTGGTGCACCCTGACAAAAGCAAAATCAATGATCCGGTCAAAATAAATATCAGTCTTCTCATATCAAAATAGTATAAAGATTCGCAGGTGATACTCCATTAAAAAGGATGGACTAATATAGAGGTTATCACAGACCAAGGGAAGGAATTTAAAACGACATTTACAATGTTTTTTAACGAGATAGATCAGTAAAATTAATGACCTATATCAGGGCAGTCCTTTTTTTATGTATATTGCAAAAGTAATAAAATCCGGGACCCTGTGTAATTACAACAGGGCATGGAAGATAGATTAATCTTAAGGCCAGTTTATGAATGTACATAAACTATGTGAGGGTTGTGATATATGCAATAAGAAATCACCCTTTTTCAAGCTTCTGAGTGATGATGAGTTGAAGGTCATCAATAAGGACCGGTATTCGGTCCATTTCCATGAAGGTGAAGTGATCCTTAAACAGGGCACACTTTCCAATTATTTTATATCGGTGGTTGAGGGCTTCGCCAAGAAGTATATAGAAGGATTTAATAACCGGAATCTGATCCTTGATTTCATAAAACCCTGGGAACTGGTCGGGGGACCGGAGGTGCATTTGAGAGGTAAATGCCGTTACAGCGTGGTTGCTGTCCAGGAAACGCTGGTTTGTTTCCTGGATGCTGACAATTTTAAAAAAGTACTTGAAATGAACAAGGGCTTTTCAGAGCTGTATCTGCAATACTGCAGCAGGAATTATGAACGTTCCCTGATGCGGATGGTCAGTTTAAGCCATAAACAGATGCATGGCCGTATTGCGGATGCACTGATCTATCTTTCAGAGTCAATTTATATGGATAAGACAATAGGGGAAGAGATCACTCGCCAGGACCTTGCCGATTATTCCAGCATGTCCAAAGACAGTGCTATCAGGATACTGAAAGAATTTGAACGCGACAAAATTGTTATTCTGGAAGGACGTTCCATAGGGATTATTGACAGCAACCGGCTCCATGATATTTCCATGCGGGGTTAATCAACCAACTACAGGTACAGATCCTGAAAATCAAAGCAGAAGTCAGCTCCCCTTTTTTCCGGGGATTTCTCTTTTTGTAGGGATAAATTTGTAAATTTAATTTATAACATGGTTTTTTCATAAATGAAAAAAAGTGTAAAGGATCGCAAGGAGCTTATCCTGGGGATTGATGTTGGTTCTGTTTCAATCTCACTGGTGTGTATTGATCAGGCTGAAGAACTGAAAAACCATGCTTATGCACTACACCATGGAGATATCCGCGGAACCCTGGAAGTCCTTATAAAGGAAATTTATTCCCCTGATATTATGGGAGTTGCAAGCTCTTCCAGATCAATACAGTTCCATGAAAATGTGAAAGTATACGACCAGCAGGTGTCCCTCATGGAAGCCATGACTTTCCTGAGTTTGCCGGCAAGATCTATTCTCCACATTGGAGCAGAGCGTTTTTTTCTAATTGAGCTTGACGAAACTGGTAACTACCTTCAAACCAGCCACAGTTCATCCTGTGCGGCCGGAACCGGAAGTTTTCTTGATCAGCAGGCTGTCAGACTGAACCTGAAAGATACCTCTCACCTTTCTGACATGGCATTGAAGAACAGTTCTCCGATCCCTGACATAGCGGCCCGGTGCTCTGTATTTGCCAAGACGGACCTGATCCACGCACAACAGAAGGGGTACGGACTGGAAGCTATCTGTGACAGCCTTTGTAAGGGACTGGCAGATAATATCTCGGATACATTATTTAATAAGGTTGTCCCCGAATCTCCCATTTACATGTCGGGTGGGGTTTCGAAAAACAGGTCGGTCGTCAGACATCTTCAAAGGATTATAGGGAAGGAGATCGAGATCCATCAACACTCACACCTGTTCCCTGCCCTGGGTGCTGCCAGCCTTTTGCTGAAAGATATACGTGGCGGAATGGATATAGCACCTTTCGATCCCGGGAAGCTGGTATTGGAACAGGGAGAAACCGAGTACTTCTATGAACCATTGGTGGCATCCCACAGCAGGTCACATGATAATATTATACAGGAACATTTTGTTTATCTCCCTTCCATTTCTGATCATACAGCCGGGGTCCAGGTCGATATTTTTAATATTTCATACACCGGCACCTCCCGGTTCTACCTTGGAATTGATATCGGGTCCACAAGTACAAAAGCAGTTTTACTGGATGAGGATGGTAAACCGGTTTCGGGATTTTACACCTACACTTCGGGACAACCGTTAAAAGCCACCCAGGCAATATTTGAGGCCATTGACCAGGTGGCCAGGTCCAGGAAATTAAAAATCCGGGTCAGGGCATGCGGGACCACAGGTTCTGGCAGAAAATTCATCGGAGGTATTGTCGGTGCTGACCAGGTAGTGGATGAGATTACGGCACATGCCAGGGCTGCTTTTGAGCTGAATCCCCAAACAGATACCATTATTGAGATCGGGGGACAGGATGCTAAATTCACACAGATGAATAATGGCGTCGTAACGTTTTCCCATATGAATACTGTCTGCGCTGCCGGGACCGGTAGTTTTATAGAAGAACTTGCCAGCAGGCTGGGTGTTGGGTTGGATGATTATGAAAGGATGGCCATGGGCCGTCCTGCTCCCCTGGCAAGCGACAGATGCACGGTTTTCATGGAAAGGGATATTAATCAGCTTTTGAGTCAGGGATACAGTGTGGAGGAGGTACTCGCAACAGTCATACATTCGGTTCGTGAAAATTATTTAAAGAAAGTGGCCAGCGAGGCACATATCGGGAACAACATCTGTTTCCAGGGTGCCACTGCAAAAAACAGGGCTCTTGTTGCCGCATTTGAACAGCGCCTGAATGCTGCAATTTATGTATCACCGCTGTGTCACCTTACCGGGGCCCTGGGGACCGCATTATTACTCAGGGAAGAGCAGCGTGAAGAAACCGGTTTCAGGGGACTGAATCTGTACAGGAAATCCATTCCGGTGGAGACCGAAACGTGCGATATCTGTCTTAACCACTGTACTATAAGTGTGGCAAGTATAAATGGAACGAAGCAGGCATACGGATTCTTATGCGGGAGGGATTATGAGACAAAGAAGTTCGTAAGGCAGGGAACAACAGGGGCTGAATTGTTGAAAGAGAGGAAAAAACTGAGGCGGGTCACCGGGGCAGTTTCAGCAAAACAAGATCCGGATATGCCTGTAATTGGGATCCCCGCATCACTGCATTTATTGGAAGATCTGAATTTCTGGATCTCATTTTTCAATGAATTGGGTATCCCTGTAAGATCCAGCGAGGGATTCAAAGATTCCTTGAAAACAGGGAAAAAAATAGCCGGGGCGGAGTTTTGTGCGCCCATTGATTCTATGTACGGACATGTGGCCCACCTGGCAGGGACCTGTGATTTTATATTTATGCCTGTCTACCTGGAGACCAGGGTTAAGCCAAAGAATTCGGAGGAGAATTTCTGTTATTACACACAATTCAGTGCCTCCCTGGTGTATATGGAAGGTGAGCAGGTCAGCAAAAAGCTTATCACTCCCATGCTGAATTTCCAGAAAAGCAACGGATATAATGCCAGGCAAATTATCAGCAGTTTACATAAAGTCGGATTTGCAAAACTGAATACCGATGACCTCATTAATGCCCTGGTAAAAGCGGGTGAAGATGAGGCAGCAATGAAACAGAACCTGGTATCGCTTTTTTCTGACAACTATCATCCTGACAATGATGTTTCGGTAGTATTGCTGGGGCGGCCCTATGTAGTGCTGTCTGAAACGCTGAATAAGGGAATCCCCGATATTTTTACCGGTATGGACATAAGGGCATGGTACCAGGACATGCTCCCCATTGATCACCAGGGTTCTGAGAAACTTACCAGCCTGCTCAGAAAGGTTCCGTGGCATTTTGCAGCTGATATACTTCGTGCTTCGGAATTTGTTGCCAGAACTAATATGCTTTACCCGGTTCTGATTACAGCTTTTAAGTGTGCACCGGATTCGTTTATTATCGAATATTTCAAACAGTTAATGCAACTTTTCAAAAAGCCATACCTGATTATTCAGATTGATGAGCATGATTCGAATGAAGGCTACCAGACAAGAATAGAGGCAGCCATCAGGTCATTCCGGAATCATGCTGCCGGTGGTGATTCTGATCCGGAACCGGATATGGAATCCCTTCTGCCACGTGTGGACACCAAACTGAATGATAAGATACTGCTTATGCCTAACTGGGATATGTTCGTGGGTCCACTGGTTGTGGCAAACCTTAAACGGGCCGGTATCGATGCCAGAATCCTGGAAACAACCGAGATGAGCATAAGGAAAAGCATGGTCCACAATACCGGTCAGTGCCTGCCCATAAGTATCATTGCACAGGATTATATAGAATACATTGAAAAACATAATCTTGATCCGTCCAATGTAATTCTTTGGATGATGGAAGGTAAACTAACCTGTAACCTAAGGCAATATCCATTTTATATCAAACGGATACTGGAGAATTACGGAAAAGGCCTGGAGAAGGCCAGTGTATACTCGGGCGAACTTACCCACCGGGAGCTTTCGGTCGGACTTACCTACTATGCATATTTTGCCTATATGCTGGGCGGATTATTCAGGAAAGTGGCCTGCCGGATCAGGCCCTATGAGCTGGTACCCGGACAGACCGATTCAGTCTTTGAGGAGGTACATAAGATCTTAATAGAGGCGCTTTCAGGAAATAGTTCTATAGAACAGGCCATCACTAAGGGAATGCAACTCATAGACGGGATAGATTATGATCGCAGTAGCAGGAAGCCACTGGTAGCCATCTTCGGTGATCTGTACGTTAGAGATAATGATGTGATGAACCAGGGTTTGATCAGGGCCATTGAAGATGCCGGTGGGGAGGCCCTGATAACCCCCTATCACGATTATACAAAGATCATAATTGAAAGTATTTTTCGTCGTGCCAGGGAACGCAAGGAACATTTCGAAACCAGCATGAACAGGATCATTCTGAATATCCTTAAATTCATGGATGACCGCTACTATAAATCGTTCAGCAAATACCTGGGACCTGCTCCTGTTATTAAACCCCTGGAGCTGGAGAAAAACCTGGAAAAATTTAATATTCACCGTCTCCATTCGGGAGAGTCGTATGACAACATCCTGAAAATCTTCTACATTATCGAAAATTATCCCGAGGTTTCGCTTTTTGTCCAGACCAATCCTTCCTACTGTTGTGCGGCCCTGGTTACGGAAGCTATGACCCGCAAGATCAGGACAATTACCGGGGTACCCATAGTTACCATAACCTATGACGGAACAAGTGAACGAATGAATGATGCTATTGTTCCTTATATTCAGAAGGCTTCAAAACAGAAAGCGGATTTATATTGACCGAAATTCCAAAATGGAACTGGCGGGGCAGTCCCGGATAATAGTACCGCGGTTCTTCACCTCCGAAAGAAGGGGCATTGATCAGTATCATGGATGCGTACCGGGTACCGGTTAAATTCCTGACCCCTCCCTTCAGTTTTACACTGAATGGCCTATCCGGGATATCGATCTTCCAGGAAACATTGAAATGCAGCAGATTGTAGCATTCATATTTCTTATCATTGGCATCATTTATCCACTGGCTTCCGTTTAACTGGTAATTCAGCTTCATCTGAACTGATCGAATTTCCAAGGAAAATATAGAATTCAGAACCTGTCGGGGAATACCAGGCAAAATGTTGCCTTTGTGGTCA
>CAZIAU010000020.1:0-14356 GCA_964536755.1 uncultured Bacteroides sp.
TGAACAGGTATTCCACTCCGAGCCTTTCATTTATTTTCCCTTTCAGTGGAGGCAACCTTAAAGCCAGTTCTCCCCTGAACTGTTTTCTGATTAGTTGTGAACGCTCGCTTTGACCCGAAAATAGCATGGAATAATAGAGATATTCAAGAGCCACAGGATCTCCCCGGTTCAGTTCCAGTGCTACCAGGAAATGTTCCCCGGCTTTCCTGTAGTACTTTTTACTATAGTATGCGATTCCTATTCTCATTCTCAGGTAATAAAAATCGATCCCTTCTTTAAGCGCTTCATTTCCAAGATGTATCAGACTATCCCATTTCTGTTCTTCGTAAAACCGGTATGTTTCTGTATTGATACCGTTAAAATCCAGTTTTCCCTGGGCAACAGTGATTCCCGGTAAGACAACCAGGAGAAGCCATATGGTTATAATCAATCTGTGCACGTTGCCTCCAGTTTAAAATCCACGGACTCAGCCACCAGCTTGTGGAGTCCCTTTTCATTGATCAGAATGGTGAAATTATACTTCTGAACTGTCTTCCCGGCGATACTGTTCCTGGCAGATGATAGCAGCCTGATCTCTGATGGAGCCATGTCATTATCGATCCAGTCATATTTGCATGTGAATTCGGACTTCAGGAATTTCCAGAAGGGTGCAAACAGGTCCTGTAACCCCAGCAGGGGATACTTAAAAATAAGGTTAAGCGGATAGTTATCATGTAGTACCAGGTCCTGGTAAAATCCCTGCTGTACCTGGAAAGATGACAAAAAGAAGTAGTATAACAGGCAATCTTTATCACCCGAATAGTGAGTGAAGTACATCATGATACCATCATTTTTGAAATAGGCCATGGCACCGGTCCGGTGACATTTGATATACGGATTGTTATAGGGATCGGTGTAAACTTCCCAGACTGCCTCTCTGGTTTCTCCGTTAGAAGTCACCTTGAAATGACTCCGTTTACCCGGGATAAAATGAAATGCACTATAGAGAAGTTCGTTCTTTTCAATGTTGGAGATCAGGTCATCTTTCGCCGGGAAATCAAATGCCCTGAGATTAAATTTCTCTTCCCCGTGGAGTATATGGTAACTGATGGGGTATTCAACCGTCACAGATCCAATATAGGGCGTTCCCTGTACCTGGAAATGCAGGTGTGGATATGGGGAACGTCCCGAATTCCCGCACCGGCCTATTTCTTCACCTTCCTTTATGGTGTCCCCTTCTTTAACTTTAATGGTGCCTTCTTTCAGGTGGCTCAGAGAGGTATACAGGTTATCTTCATGTTTGATAATCACTGTATTGCCCCAGTTATCTTTCATATTTACCTCACCAACGATATTATCAGGGATCCGGTCCAGAACAAATTCGATGGTTCCGTCCGCCGGAGCAACAACAATCTTATCATAGCAATAATAGTCAGTGACCAGATCACCGTTTCCCATAAATTGTTTGTTTTCAGTATCAGTGATCACGAAGTCCCATGCATGCCTGAATTCATCCCTGTGTGTATATTCACCTTCATGTGCCTGTGAAACAGTCCAGTTACCAAGGAAAGGCAGATTAATAACTGGATTGTCAAGGTGCCTGAAACGGAGTCTGTCATTTTGAAAAGCATACAGGTTTCTTTCCGGAGAATTGTGCTGAATATATACCTCTGAGAGTTTAAAAGAAGGATTCATCCTGAATTTGAGTGCATAAAGAAACAGCAATACAACCATGTTGAACGGGAGGGAGTATATGGGCAGACTGAATATGGCAAAGACCCTGGCCAGGCTTATAGTGATCATGGCTACAATGGGGATCAGCAGTATTACCCAGAGATAGGATCGTTTTGACGGGATAATGAAAAATCCGCCTACGGCAATGGATGTGAGTATATAGTTAAACCCTATATAGCTGTAGCTAAGCTCTGAGATATTGGCCCCGATGATCTGGTAAAAAAGGTAAGCTGTATAGAAACCGATTAAGGAAAGAGAAAAAGAGATCCTGGAGAAAATCAGTAAGCCTATGGACAGAATGATGCCTGAAAGCAGGTTATACTGGAAGAGGATGGCGCCCAGGGAAATAAAGTAGATGCGGATCGACCGCGGCAGATGGAGCTGATTCCACCAATCATATATCTTTACCAGCGGATCGCCACCGATGGTATACAGGTCATTGAATGTATAGATCCCCCGTTCACTGATTCCCAGAGCCGTGAATTCCTTGGTGGCCAGGGTCAGGATCCAGATAGACAGCAGGAAAGGTACGGAAAGAAAGGGAAGTGCATACTTACCTATCACCCCCTGCAGGGAAACTGCAATTAACAGGGTCAGAATGGCCCCTGTTACTATAATTATGACCAGATAGAGATCCGGCTTAAAAAATATTCCCATCCCCAGCCCTACCAGCAGGCTGTTGAATCCGAATACACCTTTGGCGATGGTCTTTTTATCGAAACCCAGAAGGAATCCGGTCAGGTTGGTGACGATAACCGACAGGAACCCGAAAATCCCCGCATAGAGATCAAAGAATGTAATCGCCATCAGGATAAAAGCGAATATCCGCTGATCCGAAAAGAACACCTGACCATAACTGTTCGGGATGGCTTTGAGGAAAAGTCTGATATTTCCGGAAGGTCTCAATGCAATGGTTTTATTGTGGCCGTGGGATCGATCATTTCAGGTGGTCGGGGATTACCTCCTGTTGCCGTATCAACTCCATGTTCTCCTGCTTCCTGATAATGTGAACCTTTTCTTCAGTATCAATGAGTACCACATTGGGGCGCAGGGTGATGAACTGCATCCATTGGGTCATGTTGTAGGCACCGATCCGTTTGATAACAAACTGATCACCCTTCTTTAACAGGGGAAAGGCAATGGCCTCCCGGAGTACATCAATATTCATACAGAGGGGTCCGTACATGGTTGTTTCCTCCAGGTGTTCGGATACCGGTGCAGCAGGGTAAATCTCATGCTCATACCAGAATGAGGTGAACAGCAGGTTAATCCCCACATCCACTATGGTTGCCCGGTTGCCGCTGGAGAGTCTTTTGTTGGCGATAACTGTTCCAAGCAGGTAACCCGCATCATCAATCAGGGCCCGTCCGGTCTCAAGGATCAGTGTGGGCAGATTTCTCGGGTTCAGCTCCGAATTGAGAATGGCCGAGGAAACAGCCTCTGCATATTCTTCCATAGAGGGCACTGTGTCCGATCCCGGGTAATAGGCACCTTTTAGTGTGTTCTGGGAGGCAAATCCACCACCCAGATCTATATACCTTATGTTTACTCCGTATTTCCTCTCAATGCCGAAAGCCAGGTCCGCCAGCTTGCCGGCAGCTATCTTGTAGGCGTTGGAAGCGAGCATGTAGGTACCGATATGAGCATGAAGGCCCACCAGGTCCAGCTTTTCATTGACCATGATCCGGTTGATCGCATCCCAGGCATCCCCGTTTTCATAGTTGAAGCCAAAGCGGTCCCACATGGGGTATATCCCGGTGTCCATATTCACACGGATAGCTACCTTTGGTCTTTTCCCGGAAGTTTCGGAGATGGAAATGATCGAATACATCTCATCGAAGTGGTCGATATGGATGAGGGAATCATTTTCGATGGCCTTTTTCAGGTCTTCATCCGTTTTATCAGGGCCGTTGAAAATTATCTGGCTCCCTTTAACTCCGTTATTGAGGGCTTTATCGTATTCAAATCCGGACACTACCTCGGCCCATGAACCTTCCTGGTGAAAAATACGGCAAACAGCATCCAGGTAGTTGGTTTTATATGACCAGGCAAACTGGACTTTCGGGTACCTTGTGGTAAATGCATGCCGGGTTTTCTTATACTTCTCCCTTATGGTTTTTTCTGAAATTACATAAAGAGGGGAGCCATGTTCTGACAGCAGCTTCGGTACGGGAACGTTATCGATATGAGTGATCGGCTCAATTTGCGTTTTCATTCCGAATTTGCTGGGCATTCCGGCCTGCAACTTCTTAATGAAAGGTCTTTCAAAAGGCTTCTTTTCCATAGTATAATATATTATAGTTCTCCCAGTGTGGAGAGTTTTTCAAATTCTTTCAGATCGGTGATCAGGTCATAGGAATACCGGACGAACATTTTTCCGACCTGGTATTCAGCATAAGGTTCAACCTCCATACCCAGTGCCAGTTTGACCAGTGCCTCCGGCAGGTTCTGACCAGCCCCCACGGCCAGGTAAACCCATGCCGGGATGCGTGGATTGATCTCAATTATATAGAGTTCATTCCTGCTGGATTTGACCAGTTCCACCTCCATGCCACCCCGCCACTTCATGGCTTTAATAATCTTTCGGGTAAGATCAAGCATCTTTTGATCATCAAGAGTGATCCCTGACCAGGCTTTCCCCTTGTCGGTGATATATTGTTTACGCATTGGAACAGCACCAATCGTATTGCCCTGTCCGTCTCCGAGGGCTACCACGTTAACCTCGGTGCCCTTGATGAACTCCTGGATAATAACAGGCAGTCCCCATTTAGCGCTTATCTTGTTATAATTCATTCTGACCTGCTCTTCGTTATAGGCCAGGTAAGCATCATAAAATTTCCCTTTCACCATAAGCGGGTACTCAAATTCATCCCGTAGCTTTTCAATCTCATCTAACCTGGTTATGGGTTTGCTGAATGGGACGGCCAGGTCATATTTTTCTCCGAAATCCGGAAGGTTGGATTTATGACGCTCTTCGAATTGTTCCAGGGTAGGCAGGAAGGTTTTAATGCCGGCTTCCTCAAGGAGCTTTTCTGATCTCATGAAAGCGTAGAGTTCCGCATCGAAGTTAGGAATAAGCACATCGATGGGATCCTTTTTGTGGATCTCGAGGATCCTGTGCAGTAACACGTTTGATCCTTCAGAGGGATATGGTACCTGGTATGTTTTATCCACCAGCCCGTGCATATAGATGGCGGGTTCCAGATTTTCATAAGCAAGACCGATAATACGCGGCTCAAAAACAGTCGATTCGCGGATTCCCCGTATCACCGGAACCCCGGGACCCGGATTATCCGTATTGTTCAGGCCCGTAAGGGCAATAGAGACTTTAGTTTTCATACTCTTCGTCCAGGAGTTCAAACTGTCTTAACATACTGATGAAGTCGAAGTAATATTTTTCAAATCCCTGGGCATCAATATCATATTCCGATGACATGAGGGATGTGATCTCACTGGTTGATTTATTTTCACCCAGATAACCCAGGATTTGAAGGCCAACCTGGTTTATGGAATAAGAATCACCTGTAGTCGGATTGAAAACAAACCCGGAATCGCTGATTGCGATGTTCTTTTTAATTCTCATGATGCAGAATTGTTCAAAATTTATTACACAAAAATGATTATTATATATGATTGGACCGTTACAATATGCTGTAAAAATGTTATGAAATTCCTGTTCGATCTATTGACAGGAGAATTGAGGATTTTAATTTTGACAATTTGATTTCTATTTATAAATTCAGAGAGGCAAAGAGTTATAGGGCTTAAAGGTTTCGGGCTTTATGCTTATATCGTCACCCTGAGGAGCATTTATGAAAAGGACAACCATCTATATAAAAAACATGGTTTGCCAGTGTTGCCTCAGGGTGATCAGGGAGGAGCTGGAGAAGGCGGGGGTTGTGGTTGAAGAGATCAGCATGGGTAAAGCCATAATCCTTTTTGATGAAAAGACAATATCCCTGGAGAATATCCGCCAGGTGCTGATCGAACTGGGAACCGATCTCATTAATACCAGGGAGAACCGCCTGGTGGAAGAGATCAAGCTGGCAGTAATCGAACTGATCCATCAAATGAATAATGTGGATTCCCTGGTCAGGAAGTCCGAATACCTGGTTGAAAAAACGGGATTATCCTATGCTTATCTGGCAAGGATCTTTTCCACCCATGAAAAAATCACCCTTGAAAAATATATCATCCTGAATAAGATTGAACGGATCAAGGAGCTTATAGATCAGGATGAATTTACGCTCAGTGAGATAGCCTACATGATGGATTACAGCAGTGTTCAGTATCTTTCCAGCCAGTTCAGGAACATGACCGGGATGACGGTAACTGAGTACAAAGAAAGTGACCGTTCCTCCAAAAGGCCCATCGATAATCTTTACTAGGTTTTAATTTTATAACATTTCCCCGGGAATTTATAACACCCGGGTTTTTAATCCTTCGTATTTTTGTATTGAAATATATACATAATTAAATATATTTTCAAATGAAAACACAAAGATTAATAACCGCAGGAATCGCACTGATGTTAATGAGTATATCTCTGACAATGACCAGTTGCACAGAACAAAGATGAGGTAAGGGTGTACGGGAATCTTTGCAAGGCTTCGGAGGCCCACCTGAGAGCTTTTGTAAGGGTACTCAGGATTTATGATGTGGAATATGAGCCGGTTAAACTGGAACAGGAATATTATGAAACGATTATGGGTGAATAATCTGAATAAATAAAAGATCGTATTTGCTCTGTCATGTTGAGGGGCTGCATCAGAAGGTCCGGCCCCTTATTGTTTTTTGAGGGATCCATTTTGTAACGTGCTTCTATGGTGAATTAAACAGAGGGCTGCAGTCCGGATCCAAACGATTGTTCAGCAGATCTGAACCATGAAACTGTCTGCCAGTTTAGGAAGAAAAGTATCTTGTTCCTGAAGCCGGGGATTATAAGCCTGTCACCTCTCAGCATTCCGTTAATGGCCTTCATAGCTATCAGGCCGGGATTAATCGTATTGACCTCTTCGGATATTCCATCAAACAACTCAAATTCTGAAAGGATATTTTTTATAGGTGCCGGATGGAACATACTGACAGATATACCTGTATCTTTTACCTGTTCCTCCAGCTCTTTTACAAAAGCATACATTTTAGCGATCGATTGTTGCGTACCGATATCGACCTGGTCTTTCCGAAACGGGAAAGGAATTACATGTTGAATATAGGCAAAAGCCAATTTTGACATCTGGGGAAGCAGGTTAAGAGTAATCATTGCTGATCCCCTGAAACGTGTGAGAAATTCTTCACCGGCCATTTCCGGCATACACTTATTAGCTTTGACAGACCAGTCACAGGAAATGTTATTGATCAGAGCGCGAATTTCATACCGGTCTCTTAGTCCATCAGTGAATTCCCGGATGGCATGTTTATCTGTTAGATCCAGCTTAGCCGCATCAACCTGCACATTTTCCTTTAATTGTAAACCAATGGCGAATCGCTGCAGATCGATAGTAGTGGTAGATACGAGGATCAGGTTACACCCTTTACGGGCAATTTCCCTGGCCATGGCACGGCCAAGCTGGTCTTCGGCTCCTAATATGATAGTGTACTGGGTGTCCAATGTTTGATCTTTGTTATGCATAATTCTGTTCTAAAGACTGAAAATTTATGAAAAGGCTGCGTCGGATCATAAAGTTCTATTTTTTCAGCCAGTTATCCTATATTTCTGAACCCCTGAAAATGGCTTACGGGAGAAGAAAAATGAACAATGGAATCGAACTTATTAACAATCGGGATTTCCGGAAAATTATACTGTTGCCTTAACTGTTATTACGGAAGGCAGGACGCAGTTTTACTGGTTGCCCAGCCATTGAATAGAGTTCCTTAAGATCATCTTCAAAGATTCATTGGCATATGCCTGTTTATCATGGCCGAACATCAGGCAGATACATGTGGACCGGTCAAACCGGTTTACCCATCCCACCACCGGGGAACAGTCGGGGTGGTCGGTCCCGAAAAGGGGATGGATCTGATCTTCAAGGAGAATATTGGAATATCCTTCATCATGAATTGTAAAGTTATCAATGCCGCTGCATACCGGATGGGTTGGATCCAGTACCTCAATGGATAGATCAATATCATGCCTGTAATCTGAGAAAGAAGAGGTATCCGAAGAATATCCGGGCATAACATATTTTCCACCGACTATCTGCTTGAATCCTTCCCATTTCTGAAAGGAACAAAGGGAATGATGTAAAAAGAGCATAGGTTTTCCCTGCCGGGCCAGAGTGAGAAAGATAACAGAATCCTTTGGCTCCATATCTGGAACGTAGTCATAAAAAAGGATCAGATCATAGAAATCTCTTTTCCCGGAAGAGAGCAATTCCATTGCTTCCGGATGGGATACAGAATCAAATGCAAATTCTTCCATGCTTCTGAATAACTGGAAAAATTCCAAAGTGTCAAAGTTGTGTCCTCCGGTAACCAGTAAAACCGATACGGGGTTTTTTGAACATGCTGTGAGCAGAATAATGGCAGTAAGCAATATTAAATTTCTTCTGGTCTTCATATTATTTTTTTTTCAACTGTTCTGTCCCTGATCCTTCATTATGCTGAAGTTTTACATTAACGATACTAACCTATCCTACTATATCCACTTTTCTTCCAAAGGGTGAAAGCGCAAAACTGGCCAGTTTGAAGTGTTGCATCCCCCAGGGGATACCGATGATGCTGATCATCAGCAGGATTCCAAACAGAATATGTGTAAGTGCCAGCCAAATCCCTGCGATCAGCAGCCAGAAAAAATTCAGCAGCGTAAAGAGGCATCCCGGCAATTCCCCTTTGCTTACTTCGAATGTCCTGCCAAAGGGCCAGAGGCAAAGCGAACCGATCTTGATAAGCTGGAATCCGAAAGGAATACCAATAATGGTAAGCATCATGGCCAATCCCCCCAGAAAGTATCCAATCGCAGTAGCCAGGCCACCAAATATGAGCCAGATAATATTACCCAGGAAATTCATATAGTCAATGTTGATTTACCCAAATATAACAAAACCGCCCCACTTTTCGGAGTGAGGCGGCAGTGCAATGGCCATTAATTTTATGTTACCTGCTTGAAGTGATCAATACCGTTCTCAGGTTAGAGATCAGGTCAAAGGTGGTGTTCAGATCTTTGTTCACGGAAAGGTCACTGATGGGAGCGACTGCAAGCACGGATTTTGTTTCCTGCAGATGCGCTGCCAGTTCCTTCAGTTTTTCAAATGTATTCAGTATAACCAATCCGTGTAACTGATCCTTCTGCTGTTTGAAAGCATCATAAAGGATACCGGTGGACGGATCAAGTTGATTGAGATAGATTACCAGGAGTTTCCGTATGTTCCCCTCCTCTTGCTGGGTAATTTCCTCTTCCTGCATCTTTTGTTTAAGAATGCTGCTGGAGATATAGACTTTCGATTCTGCGGCTTTAATGTAATCTTGTATGTCAAATGTATCGGATGACTCTTCATTTTGGTTATTATTTCTCCCACATGAAATAAAGAACAGAAGTGACAGAATAATGGGCAAAACAGATTTTAAGTGGTTCATTTTCAGGTTTGATTTTGTTAAACTGAAATTGAACGTGAAAATAGAAAAATATTGATTATTTAAAAAAGAAAAGCTGCTCTGGCGAACAGCTTTTCAACCCTAAATCTAACCCTATTGTTAACCTAAATGTTACGGCGAATTTGTGTTATTTAATTCACAAAAAACATGAGATATCTCATGTTCTGCAAAAAAGTTGCATTTTAATCAGCCTTGATGTTACTTTTCAGAGTTTTTTATGTATGTTCTCTGTAACAACGTGACCGTCAAACAACTGAATGATCCTGTGTGCTTTTTCGGCATCATTGGGTGAGTGTGTTACCATAACTATGGTAGTTCCATCCTCATTGAGTTCAGTAAGCAGTGCCATGACTTCCGAACCATTTGCCGAATCCAGGTTACCCGTAGGCTCATCAGCAAGGATAAGCTTGGGATTTGTTACGACAGCGCGCGCTATAGCTACGCGTTGCTGCTGACCTCCCGACAGTTGCTGTGGAAAATGGTTTTTCCGATGACTGATTTTCATCCGTTCCATTACGGCGTCCACTTTCTTCTTTCTTTCCGAGCTGCTCATTTTAAGATAAAGAAGAGGCAACTCAATGTTTTCATAAACTGTAAGTTCATCAATGAGGTTAAAACTCTGGAAAACAAAACCAATATTGCCTTTACGCAGATTTGTTCTGCCTTTTTCTTTAAGATTGGCTACTTCCGTTTCATGGAAAACATATGAACCGTTTGTTGGATTATCAAGGAGCCCGAGAATATTTAGAAGAGTTGATTTTCCACAACCGGAAGGTCCCATAATGGCAACAAATTCTCCGTCTTTTACCTCAATATTCACATTGTTAAGTGCAGTGGTTTCGACTTCGTCTGTTCGAAATACTTTAACCAGGTCAACAGTTTTAATCATTATATGGTATTTAAATTTGTTGGAACAGAAAAAGCAATAGATATGCCAAAATGACTAAATTCCAGTTATTGAGCAATATAGTTAAAAAATGGATAGCAACAAAGTGTTCACTTTTGAAACGATGTTGTACGCTTACGTACACTCCGTACACCGGTATCAACTGTTCCTGATTAATCCGTGATCCGTACGATAATCTGATCGGCAATATGAAGAGCTGTAGAAAGTGTCTGAATATCATCATACAAAAGACCGTTAGCACCAGAATGGTGACTACGGCCAATAATTTCCATAATATATTCATCTTTTAGATTATCAAGATCGATCATTGTTGAATAGACCAGTGCAGGCTGGCATGAAGTCTTATATTCCTTATCTTCAGGGTATTTGTTATTTGTCCAGTATTCATTCCAATCCCACGTCTGATTAATCTCGAATAGAATATTGAATTTTTTTAATCCCGGTTTATCCAGGCGGGTATGAAGTATGAAAGATTTTCCAGGTGTTGGACCTGTATATGCATCCGGGACCGGTTTGTCGGGGGTGGGCAGATAAAGTCCGTCTGCGGCTTTTATCCCTCTCTGATGTGACCAGCGTGGAAGCGCAGCCGGACGGCGTATCTCTCCTGGCATCCAGAATCCGCGGGAAGCGTCTCCATGTTGAAATACTCCTTTTCCGATGGATTCGGATACATAGAGAGTCTGAATAAAGGCTCCCTGCTGGTCTTCCACCCATATGGCCATCAGCGGGTGATTGTGTGCCTCCCCTTTTACCAATTCAATTTCAATTTCCGGCCCCTGTCCTGAAGGATTGTAAGTAAAATGGTCGGGTGATTCATTTACAGGGACCTTTGAAGTTGAACATGCAAAGATCAATAATGACATCAGTACTATCTGTAAATATCTTTTCATTGCTTTGCTTTTTTAGAACTCAATAATAATACCAACGGTGGGGAGCACTGTCCCTGCATCCGATTCCAGTTTTTTCATTTTATATCGCTGCTGATCCAGGGGAGCAACAGGATTTTCAATAACCGGTATGCCGTCCGGCCCTCTTTCCTGTAAAAGAAATGTATTGCCGGTACTTTTATAATTATAAATGTTCTGCACATCAACATACAAATTAATGGTTATTCGTGAAAGAAACCACTCTTTGTCAACTCTGATGTCCAGCTGGTGAAAGGGTTCATACCTGAGCTGGTTATACTGGTTGTAATCCAGGGCCGGGAATGCAGTTACATCCCAGTACTGTACCAGGGAAGAGGTATTTAAATCGTATGGTGTATATGGTTGTCCGCCCACAAACCTCCATTTAACTCCAACCTGCCAGTTTCCCCTGAATTTGCGAAAACCATATATATTCAGCAGGTGAATATTGTCCCAGGTGGTAGGTATCCATCCAAGCGGGATCAGGGATTCCTTTTTTGGAAGAGTTTCACTTCTCACGAGTGTATAGGAAATGGTGATATTAGTTCCATAAAAGTCCCTGTTGCGATAGAGGAATTCTGCTCCGTATGCCCGCCCTTCGGCTGTTGAGGAGACCGGTTCGTTCCCGAACAAACCAAAATCGGCTCCCTTGCTGGCCAGGGAAATGGAATCGTTCAGCGAGAATGGATAATTGCTGTATTTTTTATAGAAACCCTCCAGGCTCATTTTTGATTCTGCATCGGGCCGCCATTCTAATCCGGCTACCAGATGATCGGATTGGACATATTTAAGATCGGGCTGATTAACGAGGATGTCTGCCTCATCTTTAAATCCCATGGTGGTATAGGCCGGCATCTGGTAAAAACGCCCTGTGTTAAAATTGAGGTACCACCCGGTTGTTATCTGATACGAAGCTGATAATCTCGGCGATAACTGGTTGATCAGGTTGATCATATTGTCGTTATAACTGTTAGCATCTGTTCTCAACCCGAAGGAGAGGACCATACGCTCTCTAAGCAATTCCTTGCTGACCTGTCCAAAGGCACCCCATTTATAAAGGTCTAAAAAGGATTCATTGTTAATGCTGACAGGCTGATTATAAATGAATATTTTGTTAAATGTATTTGCATAGAACTTGGCGTATTCAAAATTGACACCGTAGTTGATCCTCAATCCACGCTTGTAGCTGGATGTGTGTTCATACCTGAACTTATTTTCAATCTCATCCGAATTATAATCCAGGATTTTGAAGGGGTCCTCCATAATATTATCCAGGTATTTAATGGATTCATTATGAAGATAGTTGCGGCTCAATACCCATGTATCATATCCCTGCTTCCGGAAATGCTTGTATACAGTTCCAATGGCATAGCTCCACTGGAAACTCTCAGGCAGATACCCGAGGATAAAGCGCTGTTCATCAGTTTCATTGGCATCCAGGTTAAGGTTGTTGTTGTCGTACGACCCGATACTGATCAGGGAGATTTCATTTTTAGCATTGATGCGCGATTTTATTTTGAACTGGTAGTCGTTGTATTTTGGAAGGAAGGGCAGTTCCAGCAATTGAAAAAGAAACTGGAGGTACGAACGCCTGTAGGACAATATGTATGAACTTTTTTCACCCAGCGGGCCATCCAGTGTCAGGGCCAGGTCAGATGCACCGATGGCTCCGGAAAAATTGATCCTTTCCTGGTTCCCGTCCACCTGGTAAAGATCAATAACCGAACTGAGCGCATTACCCTTATTAGCAGGAAATGCTCCGGTATAGAGATTGACCTCCCTCAGGAAATCTGCATTTATGATCCCCACCGGTCCTCCCGATGCCCCCTGGGTTGCAAAATGATTTATATTAGGGATTTCTATACCGTCAAGGTAAAAAGTATTCTCACTGGGGCCTCCGCCACGTACAATTACATCATTTCTCTGGGCAGGAGTGGATGCTACCCCCGGAAATGACTGGATCACCTTGGAGATATCCCTGTTGCCACCCGGACTCTTCTCAATCTCTTCGATGCTTATACGTTGCAGCGATACAGGGCTCTCTTTTATCCTCCTGAATGGAGAGGCTTTAATTACGACCTCGTCCAGAAGCACGTTGCTCTCCTCGAGCGGTATCTCAATGTAGACCCTTTTTGCGTTGGTTACCTGGATCGCTTCGGAAATATAGGGATCGAAACCTACGGAGGAGACCCTCAATTCCACATAGCCGGGTTCGAGACCCGTGAAAAGAAAGTTTCCATCAAGATCACTGATTGAACCTATGGTAGTTTCATAAATGGCAATGGTAGCAAATTCCACGGGCTCATTATTGCTGGCATTGTATACCCTGCCCTCAATAATTCCCTGCTGTGCCAGAAGGTAAGTGACATGGAGCTGCGCCACCAGGATTAAGGATAATATCTTCGTTATTTTCATCGCTTCGGGTTGTTGTATTCCTCTAACAACAATCCACAAGTAATGTTCAATAATTACGAAATAAAATTAAACAAAATAGCGCTACAAGCCCCAAAATATAATATTATTTCAGATTCTGCCAGGCCAGGAAGGGATATCTCTCCTTCATTTCCCTGAGTTTTCGATCCCTGTTAATTATCATTTTTCTGAATGCTTCCCCTTCTGTTTTCAGGGGACGGTGTTCCATAAGGTTCAAAAGTGGTTCAAGGTCCTGGATAATCTTCCGGGATTCGCCGGAGAGTATAACATCTATAAATTTCTCCCATATATAACTGGTGGCCAGGGCATTGGTATGCAACATATCCCTTTCATAAAACCTGTAGTCACGTAACTCATCCATAACAATCTCATATGAAGGGAAGTAATATAATTCTTCAGGAAACAGCGAAACCAGTTCATCAATGGCCAGCAGCAGGATTGATTTGCTGAGCTGGTTTCCGTGTGCACCGTCTTTCCAGTGTCTGACCGGACTTACTGTCAATATTATTTTCAGATCAGGGTTATGCTCAAAGATCAGGGGCAAAATGAGCCGGTACTCCTGCAGGATCTGTTCTGTGGTAAGGCGTGACCTGGTAAACCGGGATGCAGGAATCTTATGGCAATTACAAACTATCTCCCCCGATGGTTTATAACGGTATATCCATGCTGTTCCCCAGGTTATCACCAGATAACGTGCTCTATGCAGGAACTCTTTTGCCTCTAAAAATGAACCGTTTATCCCTTTAAGTGCTTTCTCCCTGTCGGGAGACGAGAACCCTGTATAATGATCAAATGAGAACCAGAG
>CAZIAU010000021.1:0-5259 GCA_964536755.1 uncultured Bacteroides sp.
AGTGTCCGGTTGCATAAACTCCCTGATGGCCTCATAATCCATTTCCCGGTGTTTGCCGGCTGCCTTATCGTCGTATTCGGCACCTTCGATGACCTGTTTGGTAAGCGGGAATTCAGCATCCCAAAGAAAGGTATTGGTAGGCCGGGTAGGACATTTATGGACACCCTCTTTCCCAACTATTGCCGAACGATATCCCAGCTCACGCATCAGTACAGGCATGGTTGGAATGTCTGCCTTTAATCCGGAATGGTTCGGATGAGCCCCGTTTTTTATGGGATACATTCCCGTGTAGATCGCAGACCTTGAAGGAGTGCAGATGGAGGAAGTGCTGTATGCCCGGTTGAATTTCAATCCTTCTTCAGCCAGGCGGTCAATATTTGGTGTATAACTTGGTTCAGCCCCATAGCATCCCACCGATTCCAGGTACTGGTCATCGGCCACCCAGATAATAATATTGGGGCTTTCATTTTCCCAGGTATTTTCCCTGTTGGCCGGCAAGGAAACCTTACAGGACCAAAAAAGTATGGCGGTCACGGAAAAACCAATCCCAAATAAAATATAATTCTTTGCTTTCATTATCATTTAGTTTTAGCGGCCATTCTAATGACCATTATTTTTTTATATGCGATCCGGTATCGCTTATTTACCCAATATTACTCTGGCAGTTTTTGTCCGGTTTCCGAAGTGGATTTTCACAAGGTAAAGGCCCTTCAGATCTCCAGTGTGAATTTCGATATTCTCAGTAACATTCAAAAATTCTCTTGCCAGTACCTTTCGTCCCGAGATATCAAATAATTCAACTCTAAGGGACTCGTACAACAATGATTCATCCATGGCAATACTGAATCTGTCTGTGGCAGGATTAGGATAAATCTGAACGAATTGCTCCCTGCCGCTGGTGTTCACAAAAACAGTCGAATCCTGCCAGTCAGGGCCCACATCTTCAGGCAGAACAGGCAGAACCTCGCCCGGCTCATCTGATAATTCATCAGCCCCAATATCGGGCATCCCGTCACTTCTTTCCTGGCCATCGAAATCAACGTATACAGTATCGGCTAAAATGGTCGCTGAATCTACCGCCGGGCTACCCTGGACGACCTTCCATATCCCGCCGGGAGACTGTTCAAGCAGGGGATTCTTGATGATTATCCCGCTATCCGGTACCAATCCGAGAGCTGCACCGTAGGCCAAATTGGCAGACCATCCGGTATTGATCGACGGAGCCCAGACTTCCTTGATCAGGGGAGCCTGACTACTCCACAAGATGTTATTGGCAATAAGGCACTTTTCAGGTGCGGTAATCTCTCCCCGGGGATCCCCAAGGTCGTCCTCATCGTAATAACCCATATTCAGGGATTCCCTGCAGTTGACAACCGTATTGTGCAGGATCCTTGCATTTTTTGTCTGCCCGTGGCCCGAATTCCCTCCCTCGGCATCCGGAATTCCCGACATTACCGAAATGGCAGCCCTGGCATCGGTCCCGGTTATGTTCTCCAGGTAATTATTTATTACGATGTGATCCTGGTCCGTTAACCTTATCCCGCCGGTATTGTTCCTGCCCGTGCCAATGAAGTAATTTCCCTCCACCAGGCATTTTCTTCCCCAGCGAAGCGTTAAGGTACCCTGGCAATCGTAAAAAGTATTGTGCCTGTAAGTGTTGTTCCAGGATTTATTGGAGATCAGTTCCACCTCCCCGTCACACCTGTAGAAGTAATTCATTTCCACGGTTGTATATAGCGGATACATGGAGTAATCCCCCCCACCCATCTTTATGGATTCATATCCATTGCCGTCACCCTCCGGTTTCGGACCAAAATAATTATGATCGATCCGGTGATTCCCGGGCTGATCTGCACCTGCCTTTACCATCACTGTCACTCCAGGATGGTTCATGTTGCTGAATCGGCAGTGATCAATCCGGTTATAAGAACCAAAAACCGTTACCCAGTGAAACTTAGTTGAAGTATTGGTGGGATGCCAGTTATCAATCAGGCAATTGGTTACCCGGCAATGGTTGGCATCCCTTCCTCCAGATTTAAAGGAAATGGGACTTGATGTGGTATACCCTCTGACAAACTTGAGTCCCTCGACCACAATGTAATCTCCTCCAATCTCCAGCGTTGATCCCTTCTCCAGGGAGGCCCCTCCGGGTGTTTCTGAGCGAAAAACGATAGGCTCTTCCGCTGTCCCCTTAAAGTTGAGCTCCATGCTTATGCCCACCCAGGCCTGGTCCTTCAGGATAATGGTATCTCCGGGTAAAGCTGTATTCAGTGCATCCTGCAGCTCTGTTTTATTGCTCACAAGTCTGCTCCCGGCTGTAGCTATTGATCCAAAGGTCATTAGAAGCAGGATAATTGTAAATGATATACTCTTTGCCGGTGGCATCAGGAACGGTAAATTATTGTAGATATGAAAAATCAAAAACTCTCCGGGTATCATACTCATTATAATACCCGGAAAGTAAAACCTGTTACAAATAAACGCTTCTTATTTAACGATAAAGGATTCGATCACAACTTTCTTGCCGGAATCCATTTTAATAAAATACATTCCGGAACTGAACTCCGTTACATCTACCAGGTTAACCGCTGCCCTGAAGAATCCTCGCCGCACAATTTTCCCGGTGATATCGAGCATTTCGTAAGTTGAGTTCAGCATCTCACTGTCAACCGTTACAGAAAGCATGTCGCTGACAGGATTCGGATAAATGCTGATCAACCCGGATGCATTAAGATCATTAACAGATGTATGATCAACTGGAACTTCGAAAATCCCTTCAGGAAGCGGGAAATCGGTTGGAGAGCTTGCTGCGTCCTCGATGTATCCCATCCAGTCTATCATTACTGCCGATTTACCCGGCTCGGCGAAAGCACTGAACAGGGCAAGGTGCTTGTCAACAGATTTCCCGGCCGTTCCGCTGGCATAAGCGGTGTCGCTTTCATCAAGATAAACATTCCAGGCATCACCACTGGTGGTAAGTCTGAGCACATGCCAGTCGGTCGGGTCAAATGTCTCGGGCAGGCTGTAAGAGCTGTCTGCAGCCCAGTCCTTCACCCTGATAAAGAACTGACCGTTTTTCTTAATAATTTTGGTTTGTACCTTAAAGGCCTCCCGGATCTCCAGATCCGGACCGAAATAGTTGGTGGTGTCCACCCACCTGAACTTGCAGGCCAGGGTTGATGGGGCAGGGACAAAAGTATTTTCCGATGAATTTTGATCATAGTAGGAGGGATACCAGGAGTATTTTAACTCATCTCCTGCATCCAGGTTAACATTATAGCTCCAGAGATTGTTGGCGGCACTATCCGGATCCGCAATGATTTCCGAGGTTCCTCCAACAAGTGTAGCCCCTGTACTGATATTGGCCGATGCATCCTCCTCGGGGAGTGCGTCAGCATTGTACTGGGCCCACTGGCCAAAAAGAGCATTTCCGCCTGCTATAAAAAAAAGCAACATCAATAGATTAAGTAGATTCTTTTTCATAATGCATAGATTTTGGTTAATAATTGAAATAGTAAACTATCATTTTCATGTGTTAATCAGTAGCCTGGGTTTTGTTCCATATCCCCTCTTAAAATATCATTGTGGGGAATGGGAAGCACCAGCCTGTTCTGGTCTATAAATCCCTGGCCGAGCACTGCCTTCATATCATTATAGAGATCCTCATTTGTTTCCAGGTCGGGCCATTTTGGATTATCGGGATCATTGGTGTATTCCGGATCATTTATACTGGTATAGAAGTCATACAACCTGCCGGCTGCATAATCCTTACCCATTCTTAACAGGTCAAAGAAGCGATCATCTTCGAATGCCAGTTCCAGTCTTCTCTCATTAAGAACGGCTTCCTGATAATTCTCAAACATTAATCCTGGACCGATCATTGTATTATCCAGTTCAAATGTGCCAGCCCGGACCCTGACCTGGTTGAGAAGGGCCATTCCATCCGCCTGACCCTTTACTTCTGCCAGCATCAGTATAACATCGGCAAAACGGATGATTGGGAAGTCGATGCCATCATCATCCCGGACCGGAACATCTGCAGGAACAAATTTCTGACAGAAATAATCCTGGGTAACATCCCAGTATCCGATGGTTTTTAAATATCTCACATCGTTGATTGAATCGGATGTTCTTTTGAAGGCAAGGTTCAGGTCTCCCGTTGGCCAGTTATGTCCCAGTGAGGATGAAGAGAGATACCCTTTGGGTGCAAAATAACTTGCCAGTGCTGATCCAAGTCCCAATCCCCCGGTTGTAAAACGTACTGCGAACATGATCTCTTTCTGGTTCAGTTCTGCATCATCGTTAAACAGATCAGGAAAAGAGTTATGTAGCCCGTATCCGCTGTTCGCATAAACATCCTCCAGAAGTATGGAGGCATTTCCCTGATCTCCCGTAGTAAGATAGACTTTAGCTAGCAATGCTTTCGCCGCCCAGTGCCCGGCCTGACCATAACTCAGTTTATAGCCGGGGGACATTAATTCTGCGGCATCCTGCAAATCCTGTATGATCTGATTGTATACCCCGGCAATACTGTTACGCCCAAGGGTTGCGGCTTCTTCTCCGGTCACAGGGACCGTGATCAGGGGTACCCCTTCGAACAGCCTGACCAGGTTAAAATAAACCAGGGAACGGATAAATTTTGCTTCACCTTCAAACCGTTTCTTCATCTCCTCATCTTTCACGACATCCAGGTTTGCCAGCACCTGGTTACACCTTGCGATGCTGTGATAGCTTGCAGCCCAGTAAGCTGCGATGTAGGTATTTGTAGGCATGACCGACAGAATGGAAAAACTTCTTTCATCCGGTTTGGATCCCGCGGACCGGCTGGGTTCGTATTTGGCATTATCGCTGCGGTTATCGCACAGGAAAAACTGACCGCTGTTGATCACCTCCTGCAGGGAATTGTAACAGCCTATGACAGCTCCCTCAATATCCGACTGGGTCTTGTAAAAGTCATCTGCCCCTATGTAATCATAGGGCTGCCTGTTCAGGAAATCCTCGCATCCTGAAAAAAGCAGGATGAAAAAAGATAGTAATATGATATGCAGTTTTTTCATGATCTTTTTTTTCAAGGCGGATTAAAATGAAATGTCAATTCCCAGTTGAAATGTCCTGGCCAGCGGTTTGGTCTGTATTTGCTCACCATAGAGTATTGTCCCGCTTACCCCGTCCACCGGATTGCTTCTTACATATTCCGGATTTATACCGTGATAATCCCTGTACCACCAATAGAAGAGGTTGTGTACAGATACATTTATC
>CAZIAU010000021.1:5269-14185 GCA_964536755.1 uncultured Bacteroides sp.
TCCGCAAATTGCTGGTAAACTTCAGGCTTTTGATTTCATAGCCCAGGATAAAATCTCTCAGGGCCAGGTAGGAACCATCCTCCACATAATAATCCGATTCGATGATTGATCCGGTCTTTATGGGCTTGGTCCCGTGGAATTCATCCACGTAGAGGTCATCCAGGTACCACTTTCCCATCTTCTGTCCATACCAGAAACTCTGCTGCATGACATCAAAACCATGTGATCCCTGGAAATTTACGGAAAGATCAAAATTTTTGTAAATGAACTTATTCAGCCATCCCCAGTCAAAATCGGGATAGGGATTTCCCAGGGTAGTCTGGTCCTCTGTGTTTACCACTCCATCCTCGTTATAGTCAATAATCTTAACACCCCCAACCACATCTGAAGATTGAGCCATTCCTTCGTTCTGGGCATTTATTAATTCCCCTTCCGTCTTCCATATCCCATCGGTAACATATCCGTAGTACTGACAAACAGGTTCATTGACCCTTAATACATACTGGTGTTTATACCCGGTAAAAAACTGCTCCTCCAAATCTCCGTAAGAAACCAGGTGATTCCGGTTCACCGTAAAATTCACTCCCATATTCCATGAGAAGTTACTCTTCACTATATTCACCGTATTCAGTGTCATCTCAATGCCCTTATTGCGAATCTCCCCGATGTTGGCCCACTGGGATTCATACCCGGTAATGGTGACCACCGGATCCTGGAGCAGGAGAGATTCAGTAAGATTGCTGTAGGCATCCACCGAGAACATTATCCGGTTTCTGAACAGCCCCAGATCGAGTCCGGCATTAAACTCATTGGTCTGCTCCCACCCCAGATCAGGGTTACCAAGAACCCTGGGTGCACCAAGATCCTGGGGTACAGGTGCAAATCCGCTTAAGATGTCACTACCCATTTCATACTGCCTCATATTTATGGGAGTCACGTAGGAGTAACGGCCGATGCGGTTGTTCCCGGAAATCCCCCAGGTTGCCCTCAGTTTCAGGCTGGATAACCAATCTGCGGATTGCATGAAACCCTCTTCGGACAATCTCCAGCCGGCCGATAGGGATGGAAAATATCCCGCTCTCCTGTTGGGTCCGAACTGGGAACTTCCGTCTGCCCTCATAACAGCCGATAAAAGGTATTTATCCATGTAATTGTACTGGGCCCTTGCAAACCCGGAGAGGAGTCCCTCATCCGACCTGCCCGAATAAGTCTCCTCCTTGGTAATCTCCCCGGCCTGGGACATTGATCTTACATAATCGTTAGGAAAAAGATTTCCCTGTATTCTGGAATTGCTGTTCACATAGTTCTCCACCGAGAAGCCGGCCAACAGGTCAATATTGTGTTCTCCCAGCTGCTTCTTATAGTTCAGGGTATTTTCGTTTACCAATGAATAATTCAGCGTATTCCACAAGCTGCCGCTGCCGTTTCCTGCCCGGTTGTTGCCCTTTGACACATTGTAGGATTCAATATACCGGTTCCGTTCCGAGTACCTGAGATTAGTCCCGGCCGTGGTTCTGAACACAAGTCCGTCCGCGAGTTTCCATTTCAGGTATGCATTTCCGGTTAATTTAAAAAAGGTGGTCCAGTCATGGTCTGTAAGAGCCTCAGAAAGTGGGGTAATGGCGTCTGTATTGAATTCTGACTTTATAAAAATCGGAAATCCACTATCATTCATCAACAGGTTGCCATCAGCATCCGAGGCATACATCGTTTTAAAGTCCGCTGCCTGTACATAATCACCTACATTCTTCCATCCTATCGTGGGACCGATTCCAATGCTGAGACTGTACTCATCATGGTATAAAGGAAGCTCGATCTGTTTAATGGCGTTGGCCATGGCTGCCCTGCTGTTCCTTCTTTTCTGATACTGGGGCCTGATACTCACTCCCACCGTGATCCGGTCAGTCAGTTTTACATCCAGGTTTGAATTAAATGAAAAACTTGTGTACTCATTGTCGATCAGAACGCCTTTATCATCCCTGTAAGCACCGCTGATATAGTACTGAAGGTTTTCATTGCCACCTGTAGCGCTCAGTGATACGTTCTGGTTCCAGCCTGCCTGAGTTATGCCTTCCTGCCAGTTGGTGGCCCCCGAGATACTGGTCAAAATGTTTTGCTGATAATAGTAATCTCCTCCTCCGGTGGGGGAGTACCACTCCTCCCATACCGGATATGGATCACTGTCGGGGTTAAGCACCGGATTCCCATCGGGATCAAACCCGTTCCCGGGTACGGGTTCTCCCAGTCTCAGGAAAGGGGATTCCCATTTTTGTTTCTCCTGGTTGAAAAAATAATTGGCCAGTCCCACTCCATCATAAGCATCAAAATACCTGTAAACCTGTGAAATCCCTGTGGCTACCTTCAGGTTAAATACAGCCTTATCACTTCTGCCCTTTTTTGTGGTGATCATGATCACCCCATTGGCTCCACGGGATCCGTAGATCGCTGTTGAGGCAGCGTCTTTGAGGACTTCCAGGGACTGCACATCGGCCATGTCCACATCACTCAGGTCTCCTCCCACCATGGGGAAACCATCAATGACGATCAGTGGCTGATTGGATGCACTGAACGATGCCGAACCCCTTATCTTGATGTCCGGCGCCTCACCCACCTGTGAAGTCTGGTCCCTGATCTGGACCCCGGCCAGTTTTCCCTGGAGAGCATGGTCGAGCCTTGAAACCGGAATCTGATCCAGCTTTTCCTTATCTGCCGATATCCCGGCAACAGCCCCCGTGAAATGTGATCTTTTCTGAGTGCCGTACCCAATGACTACGATTTCCTCCAGATCCATGGTGGAAGAGATCAGGGTAACATTTATTACCGTCCGGGTTCCAACCGGAATGTCCCTGGTCTCATACCCGACAAAGCTGAAGCTTAGTACGGATTCTGGTTCAGCCTGAATGGTATAATCCCCCTGTGAATCTGTGATCACGCCGTTTGTGGTGCCTTTGACAAATACATTGGCACCCGGCAATGGTATTCCGTCCTCACCGGTAACCCTTCCGCTGACCGATTGATCCTGTGCATGCAGTTGCAGAATCAACAGAAATTGCAGAAGGCTTAAAAAACCAAGTTTTCTGAACATTACATTAATTTTTAAGTGAAGACATTTTTTGCCGGTGTAAATGATCGTGATCCGTAGCCTGCTTTCTCTCCTTACACAGAACCTCCAGTCTTAAAATATCACCGGCATATTGGGGATCATCAATCACATTCTTTGTTTCCCGGGGATCCTTCCTGTGATCATACAATTCCCTTTCAAGTATCTCCCCCGAATCCAGTTTTATCCACTCAACATAATTATATCTTTCGGTTTTTATGGAATATCCCATAACAACCCTCTCATACTCTGTCCGGTAATGTGGCCAAATGCAGGCAACATACTCCCTCCAGTCCATTTCAGGGTCATTGAGCAGGGGGACCAGGCTTCGACCTTCCACATGCTCCGGAATTTCGAGTCCGCATAATTCAGCCAGTGTGGGATACATATCCAGGAGCTCTACAAGAGCATCGCACTGAACGTTTTTCTTGCCTCCGGGAACATTAATAATAAGAGGCACCCTGGTGTCTATATCCATGTCTGACCACTTGCACCAGTACCCATAATCTCCAAGCTTCCAACCGTGGTCCCCCCATAGAATAATAATGGTGTTATCTGCCAGTTTAAGATGGTCCAGTTCATCCAGTAACTTCCCGATCAGCGCATCCACATATGACACACAGGCATAATATCCCCGGCGCAGGATCAGCGTGGTATCCGGTCCCATTCGCTGTCCGGGTTTTTTTGGCATTCCATAATAATTTCTCAATTCGCCCCAGTCCCTTAATGTGTAGGCGTTTGAATTCTCCGGCGGCTCATTTATGTCAGGCGGAGTAACGGATTCAATGGGATACATATCCCAGTATTTTTTAGGGGCACAAAACGGAAGGTGGGGTTTATGGAATCCCATGGCCATAAAAAACGGTTTTCCTTCCTCCTTATACTGTCTCAATTTCTTAAGGGCATATTCCGTGTTATACCCGTCAATATAACCGCTGTCAGGTACATTTGCCGCCTCAAATGCCGGTCCCCTGTCCTCATGGTTACGTCCTTTAAGCGGGTGGGAGGCATTGTAATTCATTTGCTCAATGGCTTCATCCGTATAATACCCCCTGCCTGCCCATCTACTGGTGGGGTCCATAAATTCCTCCCCGAACTGCTCATGCTGATCCTGACTGAAATGGTATATCTTGCCAAAACCGGATACAGAATAGCCGTTCTGCTTAAATAGCTTATTCATGGTAAGTACCCCGGGTACAAGGTCCATAACAGGCTCACCTGTATAGATGCCATGCCTTTCGGGCCGGTATCCGGTCATTAATGAGGCCCTGGAAGCCATGCAAATGGATTGCTGCACCTGGGCTCCTGTGAACCTGATGCCGTTGGCCGCCAGGCGGTCAAAATTGGGTGAATGTATATGGCTTGCCCCGTAACAATTCAGCTCAGGTCTCAGGTCGTCCACTGCAATAAACAAAACATTATAAGGAGTCTGATCTTCCTGTTCACTGTTGCAGGATTGCATCCAAAACACAGGGGATACCATGAAAAGTAAAAATGCAAACGGTAAGTTTCTTTTTAATATCATTATGTTATAGTTTAGTTAATAGCAGGCGATCATTGGATTTAAGATCTTTCTGCAGTTTCTGCAGGTACTTATCATATTCATGATCTTTGAAGATTTCACAGCACTCGGTCAGCAAAGCGGTGAGTCTTGACCATGAAACAGGGGTTATCTGCTGGTAGGGCCATTCTTCCATATTTCCTAAATATGAGAAAACAAAATCACAGGCTCTCTTTATGCTTCCGTTATTGGGAGATTCATAGGACCATAAATCTATACCATTCATCTCCCCGATTCTTCCAAGCAATACTAGGGCCTCAAGGTTGAAGACAGAATAGGTAAACGATCTGGTTCGATCCAATTCATGCTTTTGCCTGCCCAGTGAATCAATCTGCAGGTCTATTCTTGCTTTTTTTGAATTATTGATGATCTCCCTGGTCAGTTCAGAATTCCCGGTATAACTTGCATACCAGGCCAGCTGGACGTCGTACCAGGTACCATGGTTATTATTGTGGGCCTGCTCATCTTTTCCATAATCACTCTTTTGCAACCACTCCGCATATTCCCCAAACCAATTTTGAAGATCTTTTGTCCTCCTGTTGTTCCAGGCCGGACTCATCTCCAAAATCTTAGCTGCATCAATAATCGAAATGTATTTACGTGTGTCAATGATACCTATTCCCCTGCCTTCAACTCTTCCGGGAATAGCCTGACCATAGTTCAGATTCGGATTCATCCCGGTTTCAGGATGAATAAACCAGACATCAATCATTTCAGCTGCTTTCTCGGCATATTTGGAATTATCGCTATAGAACCAGGCCAGGGTAAGAGTGGTTACATCTTCTACCATCCGGGAGGAACGCCTGTCGTCATATTTGTCACTATCTCCTTCCGGATTCCTGTACCCATCCTTTCGTATATAGGGCAATCCATCCTCTTTTTCCGGATCGGGCCACCAGTATGTAGCCAGGCTCATATAATCCTTTTTCTCGCCACTGGGAGGATTGGTGGTTTTATCAATCACCGTATAGCAGGAATGATTCAACACATTTTCTGCCTCCTTGCATAATCTTTGGAAAGCTGCCAGGTAAACCGGAGATTTCTCCCGTATCCCGTTTCTTACCTCAAGAAGATGGGTATAATCCAGGGTGAGCAGCTCTACTCTGGCAGCGTTGGTACGCTGACATCCTGATAGCCATAAAAACAGAAGTAAGAGTAACCCGGTTCTGACCTTCATACTGAGAAAAATTGCTCTTTAGTAAAAATATGGGATATGCCTGAGCCTTACTATAACATTCATGCCAGATTACTACTCACCATGTTCCCTTTTTGCATAAATGTTCCAAGATTGGAACGATACTGTTTGTAGGAGAAAAAACAACATGATAAGTATCGAAAGTTCCCCGGTTGCTGTATATTTGGTGGCAAACAGCGAACGTTTTGGGAACCCTGTCCAGAAGATGCTTATGCGATTTCACCGAATAGCCATATGTTTAACATTTTATTTGGTACCCTGCTTCTCCTATGTTGCGGCTTCAAACCTGGGTGATATCTATTTTCGCACCATCTCGCCCCGGGGTGGTTTTACAAACAGGGGCGTTGAGGAAATTATCCAGGATCATCTTGGTTTTATCTGGATAGCCACCCCTGACGGGCTTTACCGATACGACGGTTACGAGTACAGAAATTACGTGCATTCCGATATGGATTCTACCTCCATTTCACACGATGAAATCAGAGATCTGTTAATTGATATGGAAAACCGCCTCTGGGTTTCTACCGAAGAGGGGCTCAATTTGTACAACCGGGCCACAGACGGCTTCGAACATATATATCCCGGTGGCGACAGATCTGTCGGACTGATCAGGGATCTGGAATCTGACTCAAGGGGCAATCTTTTAATTGGTACCAATAAGGGTATCATCAGGTATAATCACACCGACGGCAGCTCGGAAATAATTCTACTGCCATATCCCGATATTCGCAAAATTCAAATGCTGAAGGAAGGGGGGATGATAGTTGCCTTTGTAGAAAATGGGATATACCAGGTTAGTCCGTCGGGTGCGGCTACTCTGATCATTCCGGCTGGTGAAAGCTCATTGCGATCCTTTCTGCTTACCGACAACCGGCTATACCTGGGATATGAAACCGGCGGGGTTTACCTCTATGAAAGAAGTGGCAATCTGATCGCGGTACTGACCACAGAAAATGACAGGATCAGTCATAATAAAATAAACCGTATCATTCAGGATTCTGACAAAAATATCTGGATCGGTACCTATCTCGGACTGGATATTATCGATAGTGCCGGAAGAAATTACAGATACACCTATGATGCTCTGGATCCATATTCCCTGCCCTATAGTTCTGTATATGGGATCTACGAAGATCCTGCAAATAACTTCTGGATCGGGACCTGGTCCGGGGGACTGGCATACTATAACCGGTACGATAATAAATTTGAACATGAACAAAAGGTGCCCGGTATTAATTCCATTTCCGATAACTATGTAAGTAGTTTTACAGTTGACCGGAAGGGTGATCTGTGGATCGGGACCGAAAGGGGAGGGTTGAACAGGCAACAAGTAACAAATGGAATGTTCACCCAATTCCGGATATTGAGTGACCAGTCCGAACCACTGAATATTAAGTCCCTCCTGTCATTCCGAAATGACAGGATCTTCATTGGTACTTATAAACAGGGGGTTTACTACCTGGATGAGCGAAGGGAACCACACAGACTCCTTTTTGATGGAATGAAGCCGGGAGAGGAGAGGATATACGCTGTTCTGGAATCTGATTCAGGACTTTGGATTGGTGATTTTGCACATGGGCTTTACCACATCTCTTCTACCGATTTCAACCGCCAGGTAAATTACAAAGAAGGGGATCATGCCATGGGACTCTCATCCTCGAAAGTGATCGCGCTTTTTCTGGACGAGGGGGATCTCTGGGTTGGCACAACAAATGGCCTAAATTTACTGCCAAAGGGTGCAAACGCATTTACCAGATACCTTAATAATAAGAATGACCCGACATCGATCAGCAGCAATGTTATTACGATGATCGCCCGGGATCTGGATGGAAATATCTGGATCGGGACCCGGCGGGGAGGCTTGAATAAGTACCGGGATCAGGAAGGAACTTTTATCCGTTACAACATGGATGATGGATTGCCGGGGAACGACGCCAACGGGATACTTTGCGATAGTGCCGGTTTCCTGTGGATCAGTACCGAAAACGGGATATCACGATTTGATCCGACCGACGGATCCTTGAAGAATTATAATGAATCTGATGGGCTCCAGGGCAATCAGTTCAATCAGGGTGCCGCCTATAAAAGTCCGGATGGAACTCTCTATTTCGGGGGTACGAATGGATATACGATCATAAATCCTGCCAGGATAAAAACCAATCCTGTCTCTCCTGTTCCAATTATCTCAAGTTTAATCATTAATAACCAGGAGATCCTGGCCTCAGGTTCAAATTCGCCGTTATCCGGCTCCATTAGTGAAACAACCCATATCCGGCTGGATCATGACCAGTCCTCATTTTCTCTCAGGTTCACTACAGATAATTATTTAAATCCCAATAAAAACAGGTATGCATACCGCCTGGTCGGAAAGGACGAAATCTGGCAGTACAGCTCTGCCAATCAGGTGAGTTTTTCCGACCTGGATCCGGGTAAATATCAATTTGAACTCAGGGCAGCCAACAATGACGGGATATGGAGTAAAGATTCCAGATTACTAAACATTGAAATCAGGCGGCCGTGGTGGCTAAGTACTTTAGCCATTACTGTATATATCTTACTGGGCCTGGTTGCAATGGTTCTTATCAGGAATCTGATCCTCTACCGGGAGCGTATGAATTCGGCCATTAAGCTGGAGACTTTAAAACGGGAAAATGAGGAGAACATCAATAAACTGAAGCTTCAGTTTTTCACCAACATTTCACATGAATTTAAAACTCCGCTTACCCTGATTCTCTCACCCATCCAGCGGCTGGTAGAGCAAAACAAGATGGAACCAGATGTAAGGGAGGACCTTCTTCTTGCTTATAAAAATGCAGTGAGGTTGAAAAGACTTGTCAACCAGTTTATTGAATTCAGAAAAATCGATCAGGTCAGGCTGAAGTTGTACATTTCCAGGATCGATATGGTGAAACTTTGTGAGGAGATATTTTCCTGTTTCACTGAACTGGCTGATAAGCTAAAAATCGACTATTCTTTCAATCAGCAGATTGAACCTGTTGATGTCTGGATAGATGCGGAGAAAGTGGAAAATGCAATTTTCAATGTACTCTCCAATGCTTT
>CAZIAU010000022.1:0-14181 GCA_964536755.1 uncultured Bacteroides sp.
AATATCAGCGGGATTTACAACGATCTCAATGGATTCATCTATAACCGGGGTTACAAAAATTGAGGCAAATGAGGTATGCCTGCGGTTATTGGAGTCAAAAGGTGATAATCGGACAAGGCGATGAACACCTGATTCACTTTTCAGGAATCCGTAAGCAAATTCGCCTGAGAATTCAAGTGTTACAGACTTGATGCCCGCCTCGTCTCCCTGTACCATATGCAGCTCCTTTATATGGTAATTATGCTTTTCCCCGAACCTGAGATACATACGCATCAGCATTTCTGCCCAGTCCTGGCTCTCCGTTCCGCCTGCACCTGAATTGATCTTAAGGATTGCTCCGAAGCTATCTTCCTCATTTCGAAGCATGTTCTTTGATTCCAGATCCTCGGTAAGTTTAAGGGCATTGAGGAACTGGGATTCAACCTCCTCATGGGTTGCTTCTCCGGCTTCCAGGAACTCCCAGAGAACGTTCAGATCTTCGATGGCTGTTTTAACGTTGTTATAGCCATTGACCCAGCTTTTTATCCGGGCAATCTTTCTGAGCTGTTCTTCAGCGGATTTGGGATCATTCCAAAAATCGGGATCATGAGTCTTCTGCTCTTCCTCTTCAATAAGGATGGTTTTACCATCTACGTCAAAGATGCCTCCTTAGCGCTTCCAGGCGCCCGTTGAGATCTTTTATCTGGTCTGAGGTAATCATGTATGGAAACTTTTCAGCAAAGATAGAAAAGATATTGGCACCTGAAGAGGTGCTACTCCCGGCTTACAATATGAAGAGCCCTGTTGATCGTATCAGATTCAAACCCCCTCCCGGAGGCGAACCTGAACAGTTTACCTTTTCTTGTGAAATGATTCTTTTCATTCAGGGAGGAGGATTTAATCCGGATCAGGTTCACACACGTTTCCAGGTAAGCTTTGTCATCAATCTGGTCAAGGGCAGAAAGAATAATATTCTCTTTTATGCCCTTCTGACGCAACATGTAGGCAATCTTGACCTTTCCCCACTGATTCAACCTGAATTTATCCTTCACATAATAGGTTGCGAACCTCTCATCATCCAGGAATTTATCTCCCTTAAGTTTCTGCAGGATCTTTTCTGCATCCCCGTCACTCACACCCCACTCTTCCAGTTTGGCTCTTATATGTCCGACAGACTGTTCCTGCCTGCTGCAAAGTGCCGCAGCTCTTTTAAGGGCAGACATATAACCGGGTTCAGCTCCGTAGCGCTTCGATGAATCTCTCTTTTTCATGAATATCCTTATGAATGATTATATTTTCGAATCCATAATTCTGAAAGATCCCGGTTATGTCATCTCCGTATCTCTCGTTGATCTCGACCCAGATTATACCGCCGGGATTAAGGTATTGCCTGCTGAAGGCAACAATTGATTCGTAATATACAAAAGGTTCTTTATCATCTACAAACAGAGCCAGCTCCGGTTCAAAGTTGAGAACATTTGCCGCCATTCCTGGTTTTTCACTGGTTGTAATGTAGGGAGGATTACTTACTATCAGTCCAAATTCCTCATCACCCGGCCAGGACGATTCCTGAAGAATATCTCCTTCAATCAGGCGGATATCAAGTTTATTCAGGTGTGCATTGGTCCGGGCCACTTTTAATGCATCCCGGCTAATATCCAGTCCGGTTACAACTGAATCTCGGAACTTATTTTTAAGAGCAAGCGCAATGCATCCCGAACCGGTACCAATATCTAAAACAGAGGCCGGCATTTTATGCTGGCTTCGTATGATTTTATCCACCATCTCTCCGGTTTCCGGTCTCGGGATCAGTACATTCTCATTGACCAGGATCTTTAAATCGCAGAAATAGGTGTACCCAAGAATATATTGTATCGGTTTCTGAGTGTGAATTTCAGATACAATTTCATTAATTTGTGCTATTATTGAAGGTTCCGGGATAAGTTGTGGCTCCCGGAGATATACCGGAGATGGAAAACCGGCATACTCCATGATCAGGCGTATAACAGACCCGGATTCACGATCAGGATAAATTTCAGAGAGTTCCTGATGCAGGAAATGCCTGATCTCTTTAAGGGTGGATGGATGAGGGAGCATAAATCAAAAATAGTAATATTGGCTGATCTTGTTGACAGGGAGAGATGAAATATACATGCGCCGTTGCTTCGAACTGGCGCGCAAAGGGCTGGGGTATACCCGGACCAACCCAATAGTGGGTTGTGTTATTGTATATAATGATCGTATTATAGGTGAAGGTTATCATCATGAATTTGGCGGACCCCATGCCGAAGTCATTGCCATCAGGTCGGTCAGGGATCAATCCCTGCTGTCAGGATCAACTCTTTACGCTAATCTTGAGCCCTGCACGCATCACGGTAAAACTCCTCCGTGTTCATTATTGATCCGGCAAAAAAAGATACCACGTGTTGTGGTTTCAAATACTGATCCGTTCCCCAGTGTGAATGGACTGGGGATCACGCAGATGAGGGAAGCCGGAATAGAGGTTGAAGCTGATTGCCTGGCCGATGAAGGGACCTTTGTGAACAGGCGCTTCTTCTGTTATCAGGAAAAGAAAAGGCCCTATGTCATCCTGAAGTGGGCACAGACCTCAGACAGCTTTATAGATCTTGTAAGAGAGCCGGGGGATCCTGTGGGGACAAACTGGATAACAGACGATGTATGCAGAACCCTGGTGCATAAATGGAGAGCAGAAGAGTCTGCAATCATGGTTGGTATCAATACCATTCTGACAGATAATCCGAAACTGAATATAAGGAAATGGGCCGGGTATAATCCTGTCAGGATCGTCCTGGACAGACAGGGCATCATTCCGGAAGGAGCCTCGGTTCTGGATGGATCCCAGGATACTATTCTGTTTGCAGGCAAGCCGGGAAAATATCCGGGCCGGATAAGGAAAATTTCAATTGATCCTCAATACTCCCTGAAGGAATTGCTGGAAGCGCTATTTGAAGAGAAAATAATCTCCCTTTTTGTGGAGGGAGGAGCCCGGTTGATAAATTCCTTTCTGAGATCGGGAATGTGGGATGAAGCAAGGGTTTTTACTGGAAAGATGACTTTCGGTCAGGGAGTAAAAGCACCTGAATGTGATGGAAATCCTGACGAAACGGTCCATTTTCAGGATACAAAACTGGAAATATTCAGGAACCGGCAATAACTGTTTATTGCATGGAGATTAGCATTCATGCACAGATTTTCTATATTTGTCTAAAAGGGAGCCCGTTAAGTAACCTTCCGGCATAATAGCCGTACAAATAATTTAAAAACAGTACAATCATGAGAAGGCTAGCGAGTATTTTAATTCTGTTGCCGTTGATGGGGACAATTTTTCTCCAGGCCCAATCAGCCAGACAGTATTTCAGAGCAGGGGAGGAATTCTCAAAGAAACTGAACTTCAAAGATGCAATCGACCAGTATTCAAGGGCAATTGATCTGGACCCGGACTATGATAAAGCATATATTCAGAGGGCTCTGGCATATTCGCAGTTGGATGACTACGTGAATGCAGCCTCGGATTTTGACCGGGCCATTGTGTTTAACGAAAAGGAGGAGGAACTTTACTATTTATCGGGACAGGCTTATCACCTTCAGGGGGATAATAATAATGCACTTGCTAAACTGAACAGGGCCATAAGCCTGAAGAATAATTATCTTGATGCATTGAGGATTCGGTCCGTGGTGCTTATGGAACTGCAACGTTACCAGGAATCACTGGATGACTGCAAGAAATGTCTTAAGCTAAGTGAGGATGACATAGGATACTTTAACCTGGCAAGAGCATATGAATACCTGGAAATGTATAATGAGGCCGAATCGGCTTATCGAAATGCTATCAGCAGGAACAGGCGGGATATTAAATCACATTTTGCACTGGCCAGTTTACTTTACCGCAAACAGGATTATATTGGGGCCAGCAACTCAATTGCGCAGGTATTGAAACTGGATCCAAAACATCTGGAGGGTATGTTGCTTCAGAGTCAGATCCTTGCTGCCCAGAGAAACTATCCCAAAGCCATCGAGGTACTTTCAATGGCCTCCATTGATTATCCCGGCGAATCGGATATATATCTGTACCGGGGTGACTACTACTCACTGATGAACCAGGCAGCTTCTTCCATTTATGATTATACCAAGGTTATTGAACTTCAGCCCGATATGGCAGAGGTCTATTATAAACGGGGCGAGGCATACGAGAAGATCATGGATTATGAGAAAGCCCTGGCTGATTATGAGAAGCTGCTGTCCATGTCGAAATATGATGGTACTGCCCAGAGACTGCACGAACAGGCCACCATGAGGATGTTTGAATTAAACAGGGAGGAAAATAAACCTGAAGTCACACTGCTGAATCCATCTTCAGGAACCGGTAACAGTGTGGATATCCCCAGGGGAACACAGGTGATTGCACTTACCGGGATGATCAGGGACGAGAGTGACATTAAGTCCCTCCAGGTAAATAATTTTACCGTGCCGGTTGAAAAGACAGAAGAGGGATACCAGTTCCTTGCCAGTGTAAATGTGAGGACCACAGATCAGATTACAGTTCAGGTTTCGGACGTTTATGATAATGCGGAAACTGCAATTTTTTCGATCAGGAGGACAGAAGTAGATCCCCCGGTAGTGAGAATCATTGCTCCCTACGGATCGGATAACAATATTTTATACCTGGATAGTGATGATCCGGTCATTTACCTTGAGGGGAGGATTGAAGATGAAAGTAAAATTAAGAACATCTTTATTGACAGTGTTTCTGCCAGCTACATTCCCAGCGATCTGAATCCTGCTTTTACGGCAATGATCCGTATAGAAAATAAGTCCAGGATTTCTGTTCAGGCTGAAGATGAATTCGGGAACCTGTCAGAAACTGAATTTATCCTTAACCGGGATGCTCAGGATTTCGGAGAGAATCCCATGGGCAAGACCTGGGCCATTTTTATTGAGAATTCCGATTATGTATCTTTTGCCAGCCTGGAAGGCCCAACAAAGGATGTTACTCTCATGAAAGCTGCCCTGGCAAAGTACCAGATTCATAACTTCATCCATAAAAAAAATATGACCAAACAGGATATGGAACGCTTCTTTGCCATTGAATTGCGCGATTTGATCCGCAGTAACAGGGTAAATTCGGTCCTGGTATGGTATGCAGGACATGGCAAGTACATTAATGAAACGGGGTACTGGATCCCGGTAGATGCAAGCCGTGACGATGAATTTACCTATTTCAATGTGAATGCATTGAAAGCATCCATGCAGTCTTATCCTGACTTTGTTAATCATACTCTGGTTATCACGGATGCCTGTGAATCGGGCCCCAGTTTCTACCAGGCAATGAGATCAGAAATGAGGATCAGAAGTTGTGATGACTATGAAGCCACCAGGTTCAAGTCATCACAGGTTTTCTCATCGGCCGGTTATGAGCTTGCGGTTGATGATAGCCAGTTCACGAGAACCTTTGCCAATGTACTGGCCAATAATCCAAATTCCTGCGTTCCCATAGAAAGCATCGTTCAAAAAGTTACCACTGCGGTTGTGAACAGTAACCAGCAGAAACCCCTGTTTGGCAAAATAGCCGGAATGGAGGATGAGGACGGTACATTCTTCTTTATTCCGAAAGCATATTAAGATGATCAACTACATTGTAGCTGTGGCAATTCGTCCTCTGAAAGGGGGACGAATTGTTATTTTGTGGCTGTTGCTGTTAGCATGCCATGCCAGAGGTCAGCAGCTTTTTTTTGACAGATTTTCAGTTGCCGAGGGCTTGGCCCAGTCAACGGTTTTTAAAGTAATACAGGACCGGAATGATATACTGTGGATAGGTACAGAAGCCGGGGTATCGAGGTTTGATGGGGCAGAATTCATTAACTACTCTGCCGAACAGGGCCTGGCAGAAAACGGGGTGAGGGCCATCTGCGAGGACAGAAACGGAAGCATATGGTTTGGGCACAGCGGAGGCGGGATTTCCAGATACAGAGGGAAGCGGTTCGAAGTGTATCAGAAACTGGGGGATCTTATCAATTCAAATGTTACATCGATAGTCGAGGATTCTCTCGGGCATATATGGATATCAAGCCTGGCTTCAGGAGTAATAGAGCTTATAAACCCGGAAAAGAATTTAGAAAATATTGTCTTTGAACAATATACCGGAAGTGAAATATCGGACCGGGTATTCAGTGGATATGTGGATCATAACGGAGAACTCTATTTCGTGGCAGACCCCAACGTGAAGAAATACAACCGCGATAGTGCCAGGTTTGACAATGTGCTTAAGAACGGTATACCTCAGTATTATGCCACCACATGTATTCTTGAGGATAATCAGGGAAATATCTGGTTTGGAAAATATAACGGAGGTCTTTACAGGTATAATCCGGTAAGCGATAATTCGGAAATGTTTGATCTTATCAAAGCGGGCCTTTCTTCCAACTGGGTGAGTGTATTGTATGAGGATAATAAGGGAAACATCTGGGCGGGTACCTGGGGTGGAGGTGTGGCCAGCATATCGCCCGGAGGGAAAATTGAGCTTTACAGTAACAGGAACGGACTGCAGGGAATGAAAATCTGGACCATTCTGCAGGACAGGGAGGAGAATATTCTTATTGGAACACAGGAAAACGGACTCTGTGTCTATAAAGGGGATCAATTCACCTCCTACTTTGAGGAGGATGGTTTGATCAATTCACAGGTATGGGCAATTCTCCAGGGAAGTGATGGAAAATTCTGGTTTGGCACCAATGAAGGGATTTCTATTCTCCAGGAAGGCAATGACGGATATTTCTTCAGAGACTTTCAAAAATTAAAGGGGGGCAAAATCAGATTTTTAAAAGAGGACAGGAATGGTACCATCTGGATCGGATCACAAAACCAGGGAGTATACAGCTACAGCAAACGGGGCAATTTTTACTTTGACCCTGTAATTAACAACAATATTGAAAGATTACAATTGACAGCCATGGACCTTGATGGTGACAACAATCTCTGGATGGGAACGTTGGATGGACTTATATATTTCGAGATTGATCACAGAAAGGTGGCCCGTCTGTCCCAGGTCAACGGATTACAGGGAAATGAAATATCAACGGTTTTTGCCGACTCCAGAAACCACATCTGGGTAGGATCTTCCGGGAGGGGGATCTCGGTTATCAGGGAGGATTCAATTGAACAACTGGACCTGGGCTTTGAATTTACTTCCAGGTGTATGATGGAAGACAACGACGGGAACATATGGATTGGAACCGAAGGAAGGGGGGTCATTCTCTATGACCCGCTTGAGAAAAAGATAATTACTGTATTATCGGTTTCCGATGGGTTACTGGCAAACCTTATAAACCAGCTTAGTTGCGACAGGTACAACAATGTTTATATAGGCACAAATAAAGGATTGAACACATATATTAGAAAAGAAGCAGCAGTTTATTCCTATACCTACAGAAGTGGTTTTGTCGGAATTGAGACTAAACCAAACGCTTCCCTGGTGGATAGTGAAGGGAATATATGGTTTGGGACCGTTGTTGGAGCAACCAGGTTCCAACCTTCAGAGGAGGCACAAAAGGTCATTGAACCATTAACGCATATCATAGATTTTCAGGTAAATAACGAATCATTCCCACTCATTGCCAATCAGCGGCTTTCCCATAAGCAGAATTCCATCATTTTTCAGTATCGATGCATTACCCTGAATCCTGATGCGGTAAAATACCAGATAATGCTTGAGGGCGTTGACCAGGAGTGGCGCTTACCGGATTCCCAGACAAGAGTTACCTACCCTGCACTTCGACATGGCAGATATCTGTTTAAAGTTAAGGCCAGGAACAGCAAAGGAATATGGAACCAGGAACCGGTTACATACGGATTTGAAATCAGGCCCCCCTTCTACCTGACATGGTATTTTATCCTTGCCGCTGTACTTGCTGCGGCCCTGATCATTTTCGTATACATTAAGATACGGGAACGTGCCCTGAGAAGGGAAAATGCCATACTTGAGGAGAAAGTAAAGGACAGGACCGCGATTGTGGTGGCTCAGAAAGAGGAACTGGCACAGAAAAATAAAGATATTACCGATAGCATCAGGTATGCAAAAAGAATTCAATTTGCAATTCTGCCGGAAGAATCCCCGTATCCGGATACCTTTATTCTATTCAAACCAAAAGATATTGTGAGCGGTGATTTTTACTGGTTCACAAAAGTTGATGGAAGAGAATATTTTTCTGCGGTTGATTGTACCGGGCACGGTGTGCCGGGAGCCTTTATGTCAATCATCGGACATAATTCCCTGACAAAGATAGTGAGGGAGTACGGGATACTGGAACCTGGTAAGATCCTTACCCGGCTGAACAAAGAAGTGATAAACACCCTGCATCAGCGGAGCGATTACAGTGATGTTCTTGACGGTATGGACCTGGCTCTTGCATGCTATCATCCTGCCAAAAAATTACTGGAATACTCGGGGGCATTTAATCCGCTCTACCTGATCAGGGATGGAGAGATCATTGAAATCAAGGCTGATAAGGTGTCGATTGGCCGTTCTTCATTTTATACTGATGTTTATTTCACCAACCATCAGACAGAGATAAGACCAGGTGACACCGTATACCTGTTTTCAGACGGGTACGCCGATCAGTTCGGAGGAAAATTCATGAAAAAATTCAAGTACAGAAACCTGAAAGAATTATTGCTAAAGATCCAGCCCGAAACCATGGATCAGCAAAGGATTATCCTTAATCAGACCATTGAAGATTGGAGAGGAGATGTGGACCAGCTTGATGATATCCTGGTGATTGGAAGAAGATTCTAAAACAGAACCTCAAGCTTATTTACGATCGTGCTTTTGGGGACAGCGCCAACCTGCTTGTCAACCAGTTCACCATTTTTGAAGAACAGAATTGTAGGGATATTTCTGATTCCATATTTAGCAGTGATTCCCGGATTACTGTCCACATCTAATTTAGCCACAACAACTTTACCTTCATAATCAGCTCCAACCTCTTCCACAATAGGGCCCACCATCCGGCACGGACCACACCATTCGGCCCAAAAATCAACTATTACGGGTTTATCTGACTTTAATACCAGTTCATCGAAATTTCCATCTGATGCTTCTAATGCCATGGATATAGTTTTAAATGACGAAATAAAATTTTGTCAAAAGTATAAAAAAATTGATTATCCGAAACGGAATTCAAAACCCGGGTTATTTCTGAGGTAATCCATAAATTCATCAGACAGGTCAACATGTTTATTCCGGGAAAAAAGATTCACTTTTAATTTGCTTTCCGGATCCTCAACGAGGAATTTTAATATCTTTCCCTTCTCATTTACGGTGTAATGTTCTAATTCTTCAATTAGTCTGCTGGTGATCTGGCTAATATTCAAAGAGATGTCAACCGATCTCACCAGCTTATCCCTGACGTCCGCAAGCATATATACTATTTTTATCTTCAGAGAATAAATCTTCCTGCCGGGTTCTTCACGAGGACTCCATTCGTTCACGTTGGCTCGTATCATCAGGGCAACTCCCGGACTGAAATACTGTTTGAAATTCACGTAGTCGTCATTTTTCAGGCGAATATTATAGGTATCTGTATAATCTTCAAGCTGAGCCAGCAGATAAGGTTTATTTCTCCACTGGTCCACGCCGTCCCTTATAGATTTTACAATACCGCAAAACACCAGATCGCGTCCACGATATGGTTGCAAATCGTTTAAGTCATGAAGTGTGTTTGTACAAAAAGAGTCCATTTCAAGCTTGAACCGGTCCAGCGGATGAGCAGTAAGATAGATGCCGATAAGCTCTTTTTCACGTGTAATCTTGTCCAGCAGATGCCACTCGTTCACATCTGGTGGTTCTGGTTTCGTAACCGCTATTGAACTTCTCTCTCCAAACAAATTCTGCTGGGGGGTATTTCGTTCATACTGGATTTTGTTGCCGTATTTAATCAGGTTCTCTATAAAAGTGGATTCGTCTTCCTCCAGAGTATCAATATACTGGCTTCTGGAAATATTTTCAAAACAATCCAATGCTCCGGAAATAGCGAGCCCCTCGAAGTTCTTCCGGTTTACCTGGTGTAAATCATTGCGTTCCACAAAGTCGTATATGTCCCGGTACGGACCGTTGGTTATCCGCTCATCAATAATGCTTTGAACGGCATTTTCGCCAACTCCCTTGATGGCTCCCAGCCCAAAGCGGATATTTCCCTGTTCATTAACGGTAAAACGAACATTGCTTTCATTTACATCGGGACCCAGCACCGAAATGGACATCCTTCTGCATTCGTCCATAAACTGACCGATCTTCTTAATATCGGTAATGTTCCGGCTCAAAACAGCAGCCATAAATTCAGCCGGATAATTAGCTTTCAGGTAAGCCGTCTGGTAGGATACATATGCATAACAGGTAGAGTGGGATTTATTGAATGCATACTGTGCAAAGGCCCCCCAGTCAGACCATATTTTTTCGATTTTTGCCTTTGAAATTCCGTTTTTAAGACAGCCCTGCTCAAATTTCACCCACAGTTCGTCCATCATTTTTTTGATCTTCTTACCCATTGCTTTCCTCAGGGAATCGGCTTCTCCCCTTGTAAAACCTGCCAGTTTCCTGGAGAGCAACATAACCTGTTCCTGGTAAACTGTGATTCCGTAGGTGTCTTTAAGGATATCTTCCATTTCCGGGAGGTCGTATTCAATTTTTTCTACGCCATGTTTCCGGTTGATAAAACTGGGAATATATTCCATCGGTCCCGGACGGTAAAGGGCGTTCATGGCGATGAGATCTTCAAATCGATTGGGCTTAAGATCTTTCAGGTATTTTTTCATGCCTGGTGACTCAAACTGGAATAGCCCGGTTGTCTCCCCATTTGAGTACAGTTCGAAGGTTGGACCATCATCCATCGGAATCTGATCTATATTTATGTTGATCCCCCTGGATTCACTGACATTAGTTACGGCATCCTTAATAATGGACAGAGTTTTCAGGCCCAGGAAGTCCATTTTCAACATACCCACATCTTCCACAAAATGGCCGTCAAACTGGGTTACCAGCAGTTCAGAATCTTTTGATGTACATACGGGAAGATGTTCGGTAAGGTTGTTCCGGCCAATGATCACTCCGCATGCATGAAGTCCGGTTTGCCTTACCGAACCTTCCAATCGCTGGGCTATTCTTAAAGTATTAGAAATAAGAGGATTAGAAGAATTGCGTTCAGCTTTTAATTCGGCAACTTCCTCAAATGCTTTTGCAAAAGTCGTTCCAGGCCTTTCCGGAACAAGCTTGGCCAGGCGATCTGCTTCAGGAAGGCCAAGTTTCTGGATCCGGGCAACATCCCGGATAGCCATTTTGGCTGCCATACTCCCGAATGTAATTATTTGAGCCACCCTGTCATGGCCATATTTATTCACAACCCACCGGAGAACAGCATCTCTTCCGTCTTCATCGAAATCGATATCGATGTCGGGCAATGAGATCCGATCCGGATTTAAGAACCGTTCAAACAGCAAATCATATTTGATTGGATCTATATCTGTGATCCCCAGGCAATAGGCAACAGCTGATCCGGCAGCGGATCCACGTCCCGGGCCTACAGAAACACCCATATCCCTGGCAGCAGCTATGAAATCCTGGACTATCAGGAAGTAACCCGGGAACCCCATTCGCTGAATGGTCCCAAGTTCAAAATCAATACGTTCTCTTATATCATCAGAAATTTCAGAATATCTTCTTTTTGCACCCTCGTATGTGAGATGTTTGAGATACTGGTCCTCATTTTCAAATCCTTCAGGTAATGGAAAAAAGGGCATCACCGGATTGGAATTCAACTCATAATTTTCCACCTTCTCTGCCACCTCAATGGTATTATTGAGAATATAGGGAATGTCAGAAAAGACTTCCTTCATCTCTTCCTGGGTCTTGAACCATTCCTGGCGTGTATACCTCATGCGAAGGGGATCATCCAGGTCCTTTCCCGTGTTCAGGCAGATCAGATGATCGTGTGCTTCAGCATCTTCCATATTAACAAAGTGAACATCATTGGATGCCACACATTTAATATCATGTTTTTTTCCCAGGTCAAGCAGAGTACGGTTCACAAATACCTGGTCGTCAAATACCAGCTTATTCATACCCGGATCGTCTGTCTGATGACGTTGAAGTTCCAGGTAAAAGTCCTCCCCGAATATCTTCTTATACTCAAGTACCACCTTCTCGGCCTCTTCGATCGATCTGTGCATAATTGCCTGTGGTATCTCCCCTCCCAGGCAGGCCGATAAACAGATAATTCCCTCATGATACTTCTGGAGCAGTTCCCTGTCGATCCGGGGTTTGTAATAGAATCCTTCGGTCCATCCCAGTGAAATTAATGTTATCAGATTCCTGTATCCTTCCAGGTTTTTGGCAAGAAGAACGATGTGATCGGAAGTATCAAGATTCTTATCTTCCCTGGAGAGCCTGGACCTGCGGGAGATATATGCTTCGCATCCCAGGATAGGTTTTATACCCCGTTTGTTGGCTTCATTATGAAATTCCTTTACTCCGAACATGTTGCCATGATCGGTTATTGCCACGGCCCGCATCCCGTCATCAATGGCTTTCTTAAGGAGTTCAGGGATGCTGGCAGCACCATCAAGAATTGAATACTGTGTATGTACATGGAGGTGGCAGAATTCAACATTATCTGCACCTTTAATACCGGTCTGATCCTCAATACCGGGTTCGTTACTTACCGATGATTTGATTTCCCAGTTGGATTCATGTTTAAGGCCATAACTTTTTATCCTGCCCTGGTTTTTAGAAATAAAGAGCGCGTATTGCTCCTGACTGAATCCGATGGATTCGGCGGATATAATATTTTTTCTCAGTAATTCAAAAAAACAGCGGGCGGTTGCTTCCACGTCGGCTGCCGCATTGTGGGCCTCCTGAAATTTTTCTTCAAACAGGAATTCGTACAATTCCATCAGCCTGGGAGGTTTGAATCCACCTCCCCGGCCTCCGGGGATCTTCAGGTAATCAGTACTTGACCTCATGGTACATACCTGATTCTTATCATGGAAAGAAGTTTCAGTCTTGCTCCTGATAAACTCTGCTCCCAGGGCATTTATATCAAATTTGATATTGTGACCGACCAGGATGTCCGACCTGTCAATGGCTTCATTGAGCTTATGTAATCCATCGGTCAGGGGAATTCCGAATGTTGCTGCTTTTTCAGTGGATATTCCATGCACCTTTTCGGCCGAATAGGGTATTGTGAAACCATCGGGCCGGATCAATTCATTTCCATAATCTACAAGATCCCCGGTTTCATCGTGTAATTGCCAAGCGATCTGCACTACCCTGGGCCAGTTGTCCACTTCATTAAGAGGTGCATTATCTCTCCTGGGCAGTCCCGTGGTTTCGGTGTCAAAAATCAAAAACATGTAGGTAAAGTTAGGAGAAATAGCAACCTAATCCAGCCATGTTAATAAGTAATTCATAGATCGACACCCCATGGGAATCGCCACCCGTCTTAGCCTGCACGATATGATTTCCAATTGTTTTAAAGTTCCCTGTTTCTTTGCATATTATCCGATAAATGCTACCTTTGCAGGCGCTAAAAATGTAGGGTTATTATTAATTTAATTATTTGAGTATGCCAGCAAAGATCAGATTACAAAGACAGGGTCGCAAGTTTCAGTCGATCTACTCTATTGTAGTTGCTGATAGCAGGGCGCCACGTGATGGTAAATTTATTGAATCTTTGGGACAGTATAATCCCAATACCAATCCTGCTACCATTATTTTGGATTTCAACAGAGCCTTAGAATGGCTGCAGAAAGGCGCTCAACCTACGGATACATGTAGAGCTATCTTGTCCTACAAAGGAGTATTGTACAAGAAACACTTACTGGAAGGTGTTAAAAAGGGTGCTTTTGACGAAGCTGAAGCCGAAAAAAGATTCCAGACCTGGATTACAGAAAAAGAACAGAAAGTTCAGGCAAAAAAGGACCGTATCAAGTCGGCCAAAGAGAAACTTGATTTGGGTCGTCTGGAAGAAGAAACCAGAATAAAAGAAGCCAGAGCAGCGGAGATTTTAAAAAGAAGGTCTGAACTTGCTGAAGCTGAGTCGGCCAAAGAAGCTGCCGATGAGCCAGCAGCTGAAGAACCAGCCAAAGAAGCTGCCGATGAGCCAGCAGCTGAAGAACCAGCCAAAGAAGCTGCCG
>CAZIAU010000023.1:0-13891 GCA_964536755.1 uncultured Bacteroides sp.
ATTGGAGCTGATATAATTATGGCCTTTGATGAGTGTACCCCCTGGCCGTGTGATCCAGGTTATGCAAGGAGGTCTCTTGAGCTTACTCATCAGTGGCTGGACAGGGGGTTGGAGCAATTTAACGGGACAGAACCTGCATATGGCTATGATCAGGCATTTTTTCCCATTGTACAGGGAAGTGTATTTGAGGACCTGAGAAAGGAGTCGGCCGAGTATATTGCAAAAAAAGAAGCAGATGGGAACGCTATCGGGGGATTATCTGTCGGAGAGCCGGCAGAAGAGATGTATGCTATGCTTGATACAGTGAACAATATTCTGCCGGAAGATAAGCCCAGATATCTGATGGGGGTGGGAACACCTGTAAATATACTTGAAGCCATATCTCTGGGAGTTGATATGTTCGATTGTGTGATGCCCACCCGCAATGGAAGGAACGGTATGCTTTTTACAAGTGAGGGGATCATCAATATAAGGAACAGGAAGTGGATGAACGATTATTCTCCAGTTGATAACGAGGGAACCTGTTTCGTGGACGGACAATATTCAAAGGCCTATCTGCGTCATTTAATAATATCCGGAGAGATGCTTGGAGCACAGATAGCAAGTCTGCACAACCTGGCATTTTATGCCTGGTTGATTAAGGAAGCGCATAAACAAATCATAAGGGGAACATTCATTACATGGAAGAAAAAGATGGTGCCGGTTTTAAGTACAAGATTGTAAGATTCTTTGGTCTTAAGATCATTGACTATTACATAATCAGGAAGTTCCTTAGCTCCTTCTTCCTTGCCATTGCTCTGATCCTGGCAATCGTTGTAATTTTCGACCTTTCAGAAAAGATTGACGATTTCATTGAAAACGGGGCGCACTTCAGGGAGATATTTGTGGATTATTACCTGAATTTCATTCCCTATTTTATTGTGCTTTTCAGTTCTCTCTTTGCATTTATTGCAGTGATCTATTTTACTTCCAGGATGGCATATAATACGGAGATCATAGCCATTCTCAACAGCGGTATGAGCTTTCGGCGGTTGTTAATTCCCTACCTGATCTCGGCCGCACTGATTGCCTCGGTCTCGTTTTATCTGAGTGACCGGGTTATACCGGGCGCAAATAAGATTAAACTTGATTTTGAGGAAAAATATATTCATAAGCGGCCTATCCGTTTTAAGACCAAGGATTTTCACCGACAGGTTGAACCTGGAATCTATGTCTATCTTCAAAACTACAGTAATGTGTCGAAAGTGGGGTATAATTTTACCATTGAGAAGTTTGAAGACGGCAGGCTTGTTTCGAAAATGTTTGCCGACCAGATCAGGTGGGATACCATGATGAATAAATGGCAGGCCAGGAGGTACTATATAAGAACAATTGACGGATTAAAAGAGACACTTGAGACGGGAAAGGTGATTGATACCACCCTGGCCATCCATCCCGATGATTTCAAAATGCGCCTGAATATTGTTGAGACTATGAGCCTGAAAGAACTGGATGAGTTTATAAAGAAGCAGCTGATGCAGGGTGAGACAAACATCACATCCTACCAGATTGAACGTCAAAACAGGATCGCTTATCCTTTTACCACATTCATCCTTACACTTATCGGTGTGGCTGTCTCCTCAAGGAAAATAAGGGGAGGGATAGGGTTGCAGATTGCCATTGGTGTAGTAATCAGTTTCGCCTATATCCTGTTCACACAATTTTCCAAACAGTTTGCCATCGGGGGATTACTGCCAGTGATGGTGGCAGTCTGGTTGCCCAATATTTTCTTCCTGCTGGTCGCCATATTCCTGTTCAGGATGGCTCCCCGGTAGGAAATATTATTAAACAGCTTTACAATCAGCATTGTTTTTTGTAAGATTGTACCGCAACTAAAGTATGGAAAAATGGCCTCTACTAAAAAGGTTCAGGAATTAATAAAACGCAGGGAAGAAGTCCTGCAGGGGGGTGGGGAGAAAGCTATCCAGAAGCAGATGGCAATGGGCAAAATGACTGCCAGGGAAAGGATTGTAAAACTTCTGGATGAAGGCTCGTTCAATGAATATGACCTTTTTGTTGAGCATGAGGCGAGAGATTTCGGAATGGACCGGAAAAAACTGCATGGAGACGGAGTTATTACAGGAACAGGAACCATAGGAGGAAGGCCGGTTTGCATTTTTGCGCAGGATTTTACAGTGGCAGGAGGTTCACTGGGATTTATGCATGCCAGGAAGATCACCAAGATAATGGACCATTCACTGAAAATGAGGATGCCATTGATCGGGATCAATGATTCGGGTGGTGCTCGAATCCAGGAGGGTGTCAATTCCCTGGCCGGTTATGGAGAGATCTTTTTCAGGAATACCCTTGCTTCAGGTGTGATCCCACAGATCTCGGTAATTCTGGGGCCATGTGCAGGAGGAGCAGTTTATTCCCCGGCCCTGACTGATTTTGTGTTCGTGGTGGATAGTATTTCAAAAATGTTTATTACCGGCCCCGAGGTTATCAAAACAGTTTTGGGGGAAGATATTACCATGGAGGAACTGGGCGGTGCCAGGGTCCACAGTGAAATCACCGGTAATGCGCATTTCTTTGCTGAAACTGAAGATGAATGTTTCGATCAGATCAAAGCACTATTAAGCTACCTGCCCTGGTCTAATACAGATGTACCAGCAAAAAAAGAGGTGATTGAACCTCTTGAAAAATATAATATTGCTAAAATTGTCCCGGCCGAAAAAAGGCAGCCATATGATGTTCGCAATGTTATCAGAGCTGTGACCGATGGATCGGATTTTTTTGAGATCCAGGAGAGCTGGGCTTCAAATATGGTCATCGGATTCGGGACCATGAATGGACGCACTGCCGGGTTTATTGCAAATCAGCCACTGGTGCTGGCCGGAGTACTGGATGTGGATTCATCTGACAAATCGGCCAGGTTTATTCGTTTCTGCGATGCTTTTAACATCCCGATTATTACTCTGGTTGACCTGCCGGGATACCTTCCGGGGGTGGATCAGGAGCATGCAGGGGTAATCAGGCACGGAGCTAAAGTTCTTTATGCGTACAGTGAGGCGACTGTCCCAAAAATTACCCTTATACTCAGAAAAGCTTATGGCGGTGGTTATATTGCCATGAATTCAAGGCACCTCAGGGCAGATTTTGTTTTTGCATGGCCCGATGCCGAGGTGGCCGTTATGGGACCTGAAGGTGCTGCAAATATTATATTCCGGAAAGAAATAGCTAACGCTGAGAATCCTGATGAGATGAGAAAACAGAAGGTCCAGGAGTATAAGGCAAAATTTGCAAATCCCTATGTGGCCGCTGCAAAGGGCTATATCGATTCGGTGATAGAACCGGCAGAAACCAGGAAATCTCTGCTTCATGCACTGGAGGTATCGGGGGAGAAAAGCGTTGGCATGCCAGCCAAGAAACATGGGATTCCGCCATTTTAATCGCTGATCATGGATAAAAAAGCAAAAAGTCAGCCTACTACTCCAGGACCTGTTAAGAATCCGCCCATTGAGAAATTGGAGATAGGAGGTGCAATATATCAGACCAGGTTAACGGCTAAATTCAGAAACCGTATTAAATGGAAGAGGCCGGATGTAAATATCCTTACTGCTGTAATTCCAGGAACCGTTCAGCAGATAATGGTGAAGGAGGGAGCAAAAGTTGCTCCAGGCACTCCGGTTTTAATTCTGGAAGCAATGAAGATGCGTAACGTGATTGTTTCTCCGGTAAGCGGTTCCATTAAAAAGATCTTTGTTTCTCAGGGAGAGCAGGTTTCTAAGCACTATCACCTGGTTGAGTTCGAATAGCTCCTTTCCAGACAACAATCCGTTCCAGCTCCTCCGGTAATTCAGGATGGTCCGGAAATATAGCGTACAAGGATGATCCGCTGCCGCTCAGGGAAGCATAAACCGCACCATGTTTGTAAAGTTCCGATTTAAGCACTCTCAGTGTCGGGTGCCTCTCAAATACTGTGTATTCAAAATCATTGACAATCAAATCCTTCCACTTATCTATCGGCTCGGTTATTATTGTACTCAGATGAGGTCCGGAGTAGTCAGGTTGAATTCCGGCGTAGGCTTCGGCGGTAGGAATGTGGATCCGCGGGAAAAGCAGAACCAGGTGCATCTTATGCAAATGAATATTGATGGGATTGAGAATTTCACCTCTCCCTTCCATCATCATTGTCCGGTTATACAAAAAAAATGGACAGTCACTACCCAACTCAGCCGACAGATCATGGAGCAGGCTGTCTGCAACAGGATCTGTTGACATTGAATTCAGGCCTTTAAGTATATTGCCTGCATTGGATGATCCACCGCCCAGACCTGCTCCAACCGGGATCTGTTTATGGAGGTGGACCTCAACCTGTGGAAGATCTGTTTCATTTGCCAGTTTTTCATATGCAAGGACACAGAGATTTTCACCCGATCCTTTTTCAAGAGGTATACCCGACTGACTGAAAATAATTCCGGATCCGGGCCGTCCGGTAGGCCTGATTTCTATAATATCGCATAATCCTGTTGGAAACATGACCGATTGAATGTTATGAAAACCATCCGGTCTCCTACCGGTAACCTTTAGTCCGATGTTGATTTTCGCTGGAGAATATATTATCATGCTTTATAAAGATATTGCATTTTTCAACATTTGTTAATTAAAACTTACTCATCAGTGTTCAAAAATGCGACCGTCTGTGAAAGACACTACCTTTGTGGTTTCTTAACTTTACAGGCCCTAATCATACCCACATGGCGAAACAAACCAGAGCAGCATCGAAAAATAGTCCGGCTATTGCACTAGACTACGGGAAGATCCCTCCTCAGGCACCTGACCTGGAAGAGGCCGTACTGGGTGCCATTATGCTTGAAAAGGATGCCATACTCTCCGTTCTGGATATCCTTGAACCTGGCAGCTTTTATAAGGAAGCACACCAACAGATATATGAGGTGGCCCAGTCACTGTCACAACAGGAAAAACCCATAGACCTGCTTACAGTGACCGAAGAACTGAGGAAACAGGAAAAACTTGAGGCAGTGGGAGGTGCAGTCTATATTACCCAGTTGACTTCCCGCGTGGGATCCGCAGCTCATCTTGAATATCATGCACGTATTGTGGCACAGAAATATATTCAGCGGGAGCTGATAAGGGTCTCTTCCGATATCCAGGAACGGGCATTTGATGAAGGTACCGATGTGGACGACCTGCTTGATTATTCTGAAAGAGAATTGCTGAATATTGCAGAAGGCCATATAAAGAAGGAAACGGTCAGGCTTGACAATCTGCTTAAAACCGCCCTGGAACAGATCGAAGAAGCCGGAAAACGAGACGATAGTCTGAGTGGTGTTCCCACCGGATTTACCAGGCTTGACCGGCTGACCTCGGGATGGCAGAAGTCCGACCTGATCATTATCGCTGCAAGACCCTCAATGGGTAAAACAGCCCTGGTACTATCCATGACAAGAAATATGTCGGTGGATCACAGCAGGCCTGTGGCGTTCTTCTCCCTTGAAATGTCATCCATACAGCTTGTAAACCGCCTGATTATAGGTGAAACCCAGCTTTCTTCATCCAAAATAAGGTCAGGAAGGCTGGAAAACTATGAATGGGAACAGCTGGAATATAAAATCAAAGATCTGGAAAAAGCACCCATATATGTGGATGACACTCCGGCCATCTCCATTTTTGAGTTCAGGGCAAAGTGCCGGCGGCTGAAACAGAAATACGATATCCAGGCAGTTGTTATTGACTACCTGCAGCTTATGACCGGGACCAGGGAATCGGGAAGCCGTGAACAGGAGGTAAGTAATATCTCCAGATCGCTCAAAAGTGTTGCCAAGGAGCTGGATATCCCCGTCATTGCTCTTTCCCAGCTGAACAGGAGTGTGGAAATGAGGTCAGGGAACAAACGCCCGCAACTTTCCGATCTTCGTGAATCGGGTGCCATCGAGCAGGATGCTGACCTGGTTATTTTTATTCACCGGCCTGAGTATTACGGGCTGGATGTGGATGAGGAAGGTAATTCCCTTAAGGGGATTGCAGAGATCATAGTTGCCAAACACCGAAACGGTCCGGTTGGCGATGTTCAATTAAAATTTGTGAGGGAGTACGCAAAATTTGTGGATCTTGATGATGCTCTTGCCATGGTGGAGGACGATGAAAATGGAAACGGACTGGCAACATTTCAATCAAGAATGAATCAGGACGGAAGCAACAATCCTCCCTTAAATAATGATATTGATTCCAACAACGGATTTGACGAGTCCACACCTTTCTGACTCCGGCCCGGTTCCCGGCCGGTGTATCTTCCTTTTAATTGAGTTTTGTTGTGCAAATGATGCATCCTTTGTTTTTTCCTGTTGTCTTTTAGATAAAAGTAAAAAAATTGGTTTAATTAAATATCCGGGGAAATGAAGAGATTATTGATAACAGGAATAGTAACAGCAACTGTTCTGATGAGCGGTTGTTATTATTACGGGCCGTGTCTTGACGGATCGGGACCGGTTGTCACCGAAAAAAGAGATTGTTCAGATTATACTGCGGTAAGCAACGAGAATTCATTTGAGGTATTGGTCAACGAAGCAGACAGCTTCCGGGTTGAGGTAGAGGCTCAGGCGAACCTTCTGCCTGTTATTGAAACCGTAGTATCCGGGAATACCCTTATTGTCAGACAGAAGAAGGGAACCTGTATAAGGAATGGATCATCGGTAACCGTCCATGTTTCATTGCCCATGCTCGAGGCACTTCATCTGTCAGGTTCGGGGAAAATAATTGCAGATGTGGGAGATAGTGATGAATTTGAATGCGCTAACTCCGGGTCCGGTCACCTGACCATCGATTCTATATATGCGGGCCTGATCTCACATCGTAATTCAGGTTCGGGTTCCATAAGTGTAACTGGTTCATTTGCCGATGAGGTCGTTCTGGTTAACTCAGGATCCGGTATCATAGATGCAGGTACAATCCGGGATGCACCCGATGTGGAGATCAGTCACAGCAGTTCGGGTCGAATCAGTGCCCGGTTGTTACATATAAAAAGATTGGATGCCCTTTTAAGTGGTTCAGGCAGGATCGACCTGAAAGGCGATACACAGCAAGCTGAGTATACGCTCAATTCATCAGGTAAAATTGATGCACTGGAACTGCAGGCGGCAGATGTTACAGCCACAGCAACAGGATCCGGGAAGATATATGCCTGGGCCACCGAAACCCTTGATGCAACCATTACAGGGTCCGGAGATATTATTTACCTTGGGGATCCTGTTATAAGTTTAAATATAACAGGTTCGGGTGAACTGAGGTCATATTAAAATTAATCATCGCCGGAACCCTGCACTATCAGGACGATCTCACCTTTAACACTTCTGTTACTGAAATGCCGGGCAAGCTCATCAAGAGTCCCCCTGACGGTTTCCTCGTGAATTTTTGTCAGTTCCCGTGAAACAGAAGCTCTTCGCCGGGGATTAAAATATTCAGCCAGCTGACGGAGTGTCTTTTCAAGCCGGAAGGGTGATTCGTAGAAAACAATTGTCCGGGTTTCTGAAGAAAGTTCCTTCACTCTTTTCACCCTGCCTTTTTTCTGCGGCAGGAATCCTTCAAAGACAAATTTATCACATGGGATCCCTGAATTTATCAGGGCCGGAATAAAGGCAGTCGGCCCGGGGAGCGTTTCTACCTCTATGGCCTGTTCAATGCACGACCTTACCAGCAGAAATCCCGGATCTGAGATCCCGGGTGTACCTGCATCCGTGATCAGTGCTATGGTGGTTCCGCCCCTCAGTTTGGTTGTCAGGTCCTCCAGGGTCCGGTGCTCATTGAACTTGTGGTGAGATTGAACAGGTTTGCTGATCCCGAAATGTTTCAGAAGGATCCCTGATTTACGCGTATCCTCTGCCAGCACCAGGTCCACATCCTTTAGTATTTCTATTGCTCTGAGCGTCATGTCGCCCAGATTTCCAATGGGTGTGGGTACCAGGTAGAGTTTTGACATCGGGCTACCGGATATACCTTCGTTTTGTAAGGCTCATCAGGATCCCAACACCATCGTGTTCAAGAGAGTCGGAGAAGCTTTCCTCAATGAACCTGACAGCATCCTGATAATTCCCGGCACTGTCCAGATTCTTTACCAGGCTGTTGAATCCGTCCCCGTCACCATTAAAAAGTTCGCGAATTATCAGGAAACGATCGTTGATCCCGATATTCCTGCTGATATTGTCAATGGGCTCTCCCCTGAGTGAAGAATCACTGTCTGCTTTACGCCGACCGGCCAGGTTTTCATTGATACTGGATTCGGCACGGAATTTTTCTGCCAGTATCCCGGTTTCTGTCTTCTTCTCAAATTCCACATTCTTCTCAGCTTCTATTTTCTTCTCTTTAACTTCGGCGTCCTGAGTGGCCACATTTTTCACCTCAGCAGTTTCCTCCGGTACAGGATCAATAACAGGTTGGGAAGCGCCTTTGGTGGAAGGTTGAGCACGGGCAAGTAACATATCAGCTTTAATCACGGTGAGCATGTCATATACATTCCTGAGCTTTGACAATGCAAGGTCCAGTTCAAGTGCTGATCCATCAGGAGAATTTTGCAGGTTACCGACCAAATTTTCTATATCTTGTATATCTTTAGTCAATATTTCGATGGTGTATTTTAGTTCCATAATAGTACTTCACTTTTATATCCTGGAGTTCATACAATATTAACGATAATCTTTTGATAATCTTATAACATGTTTCTTGAAAACACGGTTAAAAAATCCACTGGACGGGGTTGGATAGAAGTCATAGCCGGTTCCATGTTTTCAGGTAAGACGGAAGAACTTATAAGACGGTTAAAAAGGGCCAGGATTGCCAAACAAAAAGTTGAAATATTCAAACCCAGAATCGAGGTCCGGTACTCTGAAGAGGAGGTGGTATCCCATGATGACAACTCCATTCTGAGCACCCCTGTTGATTCGGCAGTGAACATATTATTGCTGGCCAACGAGGTCGAGGTAGTTGGAATCGATGAGGCCCAGTTTTTTGATGAAGGTCTTGTTGAGGTTTGTAATCAGCTGGCTTATAATGGCGTACGGGTTGTTGTAGCCGGACTGGATATGGATTTCAGAGGCATGCCTTTCGGACCCATGCCCAAATTAATGTCAATTGCCGAATATGTTACCAAGGTACATGCCATTTGTGTAAGATGCGGGAGCCTGGCGCAATATACTCATCGATTGTCGGAGGACAATAAACTGATTGTTCTGGGAGAAACAGATATATATGAACCATTATGCAGGGTCTGTTATGCAAGGGCCAAATCCGGGAGATAACCGATCATGGAGGATCATTGGACACTGAACGAGATATGCCGGAAGACAGGAGGTGCACTGCTTGGTAATCCTGGCATACCTGTACAATCCATTGCCATTGACAGCCGCACGGTGGCTCATTCCGAAAATACCATCTTTGTTGCCCTGCTGGGGGACCAGCATAACGGGCACGATTATATTAAAGAGGTTTATGACAGGGGGATCAGGGCCTTCATGGTTTCCGTAACCCCGGATCTGAGAAGCTTTCCGGAAGCGGGATTCTGCCAGGTGAAAGATACCCTTACCGGCCTGCAGGAACTGGCAGAAGCCAGGAGGCAACTATTTAAGGGAGAGGTGGCTGCAATTACAGGAAGCAACGGAAAGACAATAGTAAAGGAGTGGATATATCATTGTTTGAGGGAGCACCTCAATGTGTACCGTAGTCCTAAAAGTTATAACAGCCAGGTAGGAGTGCCTCTTTCAGTCTGGATGATAGGAGCAAGCCATGACCTGGCCGTCATTGAAGCGGGGATCTCACAACCCGGAGAAATGGATAAACTTCGAAAAATTATCAAACCCCGGATTGGTATTCTGACGAACCTGGGCACGGCCCATCAGGAACATTTCAGGAGCTATTCAGAGAAGCTTGCAGAGAAGGTCAAACTTTTCAGTGATTGCGATAAAGTTATATGCAGGCTGGATGTAACTGTTGTTTCTATTCCACTCCGATCCTTCCTGGAAGGTTTTAAAGCTGAGATCGTCGGCTGGAGCCTGGGCGGGACCGCAGACTACATGTACAGTGTGGAGATGAGAACCGGCAAATATACCAGGCTGAAAGCTGACTGTCCGGCCGGACGCTTCTCCTTTCAGCTTCCCTTTTCAGATGATGCCTCTATTGAAAATGCCCTACATGCACTTACTTTTTCAATTGAGGCAGGTCTTACTGTTCCTGATGCTGTGGAAAAGATGGAGAGTCTTGAACCTGTGTCAATGAGGCTTGAAATGCTTCAGGGGATCCTGGGAAGCGTTTTGATCAATGATGCATACAATTCGGATATTGGTGGGTTGTCGGCTGCACTTGATATGATGAACCAGCAGGACCCCGGGGGGGAAAAGACAGTAATTTTATCGGATCTGCTTCAGAGCGGAATGGAGGAAGTTACTCTTTATACCGAAATAGCCACACTTATCCGCCAAAAGAAAACAGATCATTTCATTGGTATTGGTGCGGCCCTGATGAAACAGAGATCGCTTTTCCCGGAAAACAGCCACTTCTATCACAATACGGGTGAGTTCCTGAAGAGGATGGACAGAACCCTTTTCAAGGGGCAAACCATTTTGATTAAGGGCTCCAGGAAATTCGGATTTGAAAGGATCACCGGTGAATTGCAGCTCAAGGTACATCTTTCACAGCTGGAGATTGATCTGAGTTCTATGGTTCATAACCTGAACTATTTCAGGTCACTCCTTAACGAAGGAGTAAAAACCCTGGTAATGATCAAGGCTCTTTCCTACGGGAGCGGAAACATCGAAATTGCCAATCTGCTTCAATTTCATCATGTGGATTACCTGGCTGTTGCATTTATAGATGAAGGGATAGAGCTCCGTCAATCGGGAATAAGCCTTCCTATTATGGTACTCAATCCCGATCCTACAGGATTCGGACCCCTGATCGATTACCGACTTGAACCTGAGATTTACAGCCTAAGGGGACTGGAGGCTATTTTTAAGATCCTTCATTTTCGCGGCATTTCCCACTATCCGGTCCATATAAAACTGGATACCGGTATGCACCGGCTCGGTTTCCAGGAAGAAGATATCAGCGATATTATTCCCTTTCTGCGCCGGAAGGAGCTCAATGTGGCATCTGTTTTTACACACCTGGCTGCCAGTGATGATGAGGCCCACGATGAATTTACCAGGATGCAGATCCACATATTCGACAGGACATCCCGGATGCTTTCAGGTTCTCTTGATCAATCCTTTGACAAGCATGTCCTGAATTCGGCCGGAATTGAGCGATTTCCGGAGGCACAATATGATATGGTCAGGCTTGGAATTGGCCTTCATGGAATTGGCCTGAACGAAAGTCTGCGTCCAGTCAGCTCATTTAAAACTACTGTTTCTCAGATAAGAAAAGTCAGGAAGGGAGAATCTGTGGGATACTCCAGATCGGGCAAGGTCGGTCGTGAAAGCCTGATAGCCACTATCCCCGTGGGCTATGCCGACGGTTTTCACCGCATACTTGGAAATGGGCGCGGAAAGGTCTGGATAAAAGACACCCTGGTTCCTACAATAGGTAATATATGTATGGATATGTCCATGATTGATGTAACCGGACTAGACATTAGTGAAGGGGACGACGTGGAACTGTTTGGAAAGAATCAACCTGTAACCGCGCTGGCCGAAATGGCGGAAACCATACCCTATGAAATCCTTACTTCCATACCCGGGCGGGTGAAAAGAGTATATTTGCAGGAATAATTATGAAAGTCAGCCTCTCAGCAGTAATCATCACCTATAATGAGGAGCGGAACATCAGACGTTGCCTTGAATCGTTAAAAGGTGTGGCCGATGAGATCATCATCGTTGACAGCTATTCCACTGACAGGACAGAAGAGATTTGCAGGGCATACCGGACCAGGTTCATTCGTCATAAGTTCATTGGTCACATTGAACAGAAAAACTGGGCTATTCTGCAGGCCAGTACACCTTATATACTTTCACTGGATGCAGATGAAGCACTTTCTGAGGAGTTGCGTGCATCTATTCAAAGTGTAAAAGAGAACTGGACGCATGATGGATACTTCTTTAACAGGTTAACAAATTATTGTGGCAGGTGGATCAGGCATACCAGCTGGTACCCTTCCAGAAAACTCAGATTGTGGGATTCCAGGAAAGGATTCTGGGGCGGATTTAATCCCCATGACCGTTTTTACCTGAACCGGGGAACGACCAGGCAATTCCTCAAAGGAGATATCCTGCATTATTCCTATTATTCAATCAGTGAGCACCTGGAACAAATAAATGCATTCTCAACGATTCTTGCACAATCCTATTATGAGCGGGGAAGACGGGTTAATATCTCAAGTATCGTGCTCCATCCCTTCTGGCGATTCCTGAAGGACTTCATTATGAGGGCAGGATTCATGGATGGGTATTACGGTTTTATTGTGAGTGTTAACTCCGCACATGAAGTATTCCTGAAATATGTGAAGTTGAGGAATATTTACAGGGATGCAAACCGGACGAACAAGCAGACTGTATGCTTCTTTAACAGCATGAATAGCTGGGGAGGGGGAGAAAAATGGCATTTTGATGTAGCTTCCTATTTAATAAAGCAGGATTTCAGGGCAATCTATATCTCTTCCAGGGATAGCCCCCTTTCTGAAAAGCTCTTAAAAATAGGAATATCAGGATACGGAGTCAGGATCTCCAATCTCAGTTTTTTAAATCCGTTTAAAGTCTTCCGGATAATCAGGATCTTCAGGAAGGAAAATGTGGGAGTACTGGTCACCAATCTTTCAGGCGATATGAAAATTGCCAGCCTTGCCGGAAAAATAGCAGGTGTTCCCAAGATTATTTACCGGAGAGGCAGTGCCATTCCCATACGTAATTCCCGAATTAACAGGTATCTTTTCAGGCACGTAATAACTATGATTGTGGCCAATTCGAAAGAAACCAGGCGGACCATACTTGTAAACAACAGGGAATTAGTGCCGGACAACAAGATCCGGGTAATTTATAATGGGGTCTACCTTCCCATGTATCAACAGGATATAACCCCGTTACATCAACGTAAGGAGAAAGAAATAGTACTGGGATGTGCCGGGAGATTGTCTGAGGAAAAGGGTCATCTCTACCTGCTGGAATTAATGCAGATTCTCAAGAATAAGGAATTTAGGTTCAGATTACTGATTGCGGGTGAGGGCAGGTTGATGGGCTCGTTGCAGAAGAAGGTAAAAAAACTGGGTATTGAAGATAGTGTGGAATTTCTTGGTTTTGTTGAGGATATGCCGGCGTTTTTCAGCTCACTCGATATTTTCCTTCTTTCTTCCCATTATGAAGGATTTGGCTATGTGATCGCCGAAGCAATGGCAAGCAGAAAGCCTGTGGTCGCATTTGATATTAAATCCTCCGGGGAGATAATTGACGATGGAATTTCCGGATATATTACTGAGAAAAACAGTCCCTCCGAAATGGCAGTGAAGGTCCTTGCACTTGCACGGGACGAATCCCTGAGAGAAAAAATGGGTATGAACGGGCGGAAAAGGGTTGAGGAGCTCTTCTCCTTTGAAAATAATCAGGAAGAGATTAAAGAGCTATTCGCCTTCTCAAATGCTATTTAGATTTTTTTCGTTCACTTTCCGGTACTTTTCTATGGAATGTTTCCACCTGCGGTGGGACCAGAGCCAGAGTTCTGGTTTTTCAGTAATCTGCTTTTCCAGGATCCTGACATGTGCTTCGGTAATCTCATATGGTTCCAGTGAGGAGGGATCCTCACAGATCAATTCGAATTCTACCTGGTATTTTCCGCGACGGATCTTACTGATTTTGAAAAAGACTACCGCGGCATTAAGTTTTCTGGCCAGTTTCTCCGTGCCAAGATAAAGGGGAGT
>CAZIAU010000024.1:0-13721 GCA_964536755.1 uncultured Bacteroides sp.
TTCAAACCCTATGAAGTTGGGCATTTCATCGAAGCCCAGGGGTATATGGGAACAGTAAAGGAGATCCAGATTTTTACAACCGTTCTTACCACTCCGGATAACCGTAAGGTGATCATCCCCAATTCGCCGCTTGCCACAGGATCTATTACCAATTTTTCAGCCATGCCCATAAGGCGGATCGACTTCTCCTTTGGAATCGGATATGGCGACGATATTGACAGGGCAAAGGATATACTGCTGAAGATCGCCCAGGAAGACGACCGCACCTTGAAAGAAGAAAATCCACCCGAGGTTATGGTGGAAGCACTGGGTGACAGCTCTGTGAACCTGAAGTTGAGGGTCTGGGTGAAATCAGAGGATTACTGGAGCCTTTTCTTTGATGTTACTGAAGGAGTTAAGAAACAGTTTGACGGCGCCGGGGTATCCATTCCTTTCCCCCAACAGGATGTGCACCTTTACAATCACCAGGCATGATTTCAAACCCGCTCCGGCGGGTTTTTTTGAAAAGAGAATCCAGGGATGGAAGCTAATTCCTTTTAGTCCAGGTATCCCTCAGGGGAACGGTCCGGTTAAAGACCAGTTTCCCCGGGGCCGTGTCGGGATCCACATTGAAATATCCCAGACGCTGGAACTGGAAATGATCAAATGCTTTTGCCGCTGAAAGTGACGGTTCCACGTACCCTGTGATTACCTTAAGGGAACCGGGATTGAGGAAATCAATGGGGCTGCTCTCTTTATGTCCGGCCGGTTCCGGGTCACTGAATAGCCTGTCATAGAGCCTCACTTCAGCTTTAACGGCATGAGCAGCAGAAACCCAGTGAAGTGTTCCCTTTACCTTGCGGTTGGCTTCCGGGCCCCCGCTTCTTGTGGTTTCGTCATAGGTACAATACACCTCCGTGATATTTCCCGCCTCATCCTTTTTGTAATCCTCGCATTTAATAATGTAGGCCGACTTCAGCCTTACTTCCCGGCCAGGACCCAGGCGGAAGAATTTCTTTGGAGGGTCTTCCATGAAATCTTCCCTCTCAATATATATCTCCCTGGAGAAAGGAATGGTCCGGCTTCCCATGGATTCATCTTCCGGGTTATTGATTGTTTCCATCCCCTCGTTCTTGCCTTCCGGGTAATTGGTGATAATGAGCTTCAGCGGATTCAACACGGCCATTACCCTGGGTGCGCGCCTGTTCAGGTCCTCCCTTACCGCATGCTCCAGCAATCCTATATCATTGGTAGCCATCACCTTGGTGTAACCTATGCTGTCATTGAAGTTCCGGATGGACTCGGGGGTGAATCCCCTTCTTCGAAGACCGGTGAGGGTGGGCATCCTTGGATCATCCCAGCCATTCACATACCCCTGTTGTACCAGTTCCAGCAGCAAACGCTTACTGAGGACTGTGTAGCTCAGGTTCAACCGGTTGAATTCCGTTTGCCGGGGCCGGTAACTGTCCGTCATCAAATGTTCCACAAGCCAGTCATAAAGAGGGCGGTGCACCTCGAATTCGAGCGTGCAGAGTGAATGGGTGATCCCTTCAAAAAAATCCGATTGTCCGTGTGCAAAATCATACATGGGATATACCTTCCACGTATCACCTGTCCTGTGATGGGGGCGATTGAGGATCCGGTATATGACAGGGTCGCGCATATGCATGTTGGGTGAGGCCATATCTATCTTTGCCCTGAGGACCATGGAACCTTCAGGGAATTCACCGTTATTCATGCGGTGGTACAGGTCAAGGTTTTCCTCCACCGGCCTTTCCCGGAAAGGGCTTGCGGTCCCCGGTTCGGTTGGGGTTCCCTTCTGTCTGGCAATCTTCTCCGAGGCTTGTTCATCCACATACGCGAGTCCCTTTTTAATCAGGTCAACAGCAAAATCATACAGCTGCGGGAAATAATCAGATGCATAAAACTCCCTCTCCTCCCAGTCAAATCCCAGCCATCTGATATCCTCCTTTATTGAATCCACGTACTCCACATCCTCTTTGATCGGGTTGGTATCGTCGAACCGGAGGTTACATTTCCCGCCATATTTCTCAGCGATACCGAAATCGAGACATATTGCCTTTGCATGACCAATATGCAGGTAGCCGTTGGGTTCCGGCGGAAACCTGGTATGTACCCTTCCATTGTCCCGTCCTCTGCGCAGGTCCTCCTCCACAATGGCTTCAATGAAGTTCAGGCTCTTTTTTTCGATGGTATATTCTTTCTTGTCGGTCATTGTTCCAACTTTTTCGGCTGCACAAAATTAGCTAATTCTTAAGAACTTTATCCTCGAAGAAACAAAGGGGAAGGAATAATGGTCACGATCCAATAAATATTTTAAATTTCGGATGTATTTATCAACTTCATGAAAAAGATAATTCTTTGGATTCTCCTGGCTATTGGCGTGATTATCCTGATTGTTGCAGGCAACCTGGTAATTTTTAATATCATTGCATCCAGGATTTCGGAGGGAGAACCAATTACTAATCCCGGATCTGAGCAAACCGCACTGCTGATCATTGATATCCAGGAAGGTACCACCGGGACGGTTTCCTTCACTGAAAGTTATAAGGAACAATCGGACAAACTGATCGCTCATCTTAACCGCATCGCAAAGGAGGGGCTTGAAAAGGGCTGGATCATTATTTACGTACGGAGTGAAGTTGTAAATCCCCTGCTCAACCTTATAAACAGTACCCTGGCCAGGGGATCGGAGGGTGCCCGGCTGGATAAAAGGTTAAACATCCTTTCAGAATTTGTTGTTACGAAGCGAAAGAATGATTCATTTATAAATACACCACTGGATAAGATCCTTACAGATAACAAAACCGGTAAGGTGGTTATAACGGGACTGGATGCCGGACATTGTGTAATGAGTACCGTTCGGGCTGCCCTCAACAGAAATTACAGGGTTGCGGTAATTCCTGAAGCCATTATTACTAAGAACAAGGCTGACATGCCCGCAATAATAGATCAGTTCAGGGACCTGGGCGTAGAAATCATTGAATAATTTTATAGTTGTTTCACTATGGGTAAAATCGTTATAGAAGAGATGGAATTCTATGCATTCCACGGACATTACCAGGAAGAGCAGATCGTGGGAAGCCGTTTCCTGGTGGACCTGGAGCTTGAAACTGACCTTGGCACCGCAGCCAGGTCCGATAAGTTGAGTGATGCGGTCAATTACCAGATGGCCTACCAGCTGATAAAAAAGGAGATGCACCGGAAAAAATCAAATCTTCTTGAGAATATTGCCAGCTGGATACTGGATGCATTGTATGACGAGATGAAAGGCATTCAGAAAGCCACTGTAAAGATAAGGAAAATGCACCCTCCCCTGGGTGGATCTATCAAATCGGTGGGAGTAATTATGAGCCGGGGATAGTCAGTATTTTTTACGAAAAACATATATATCCTGGTAATTGTTCAGACTGGTCTTTGGACGACCCGGCCAGAATCCATACCTGATCTGCTCGATGGTGAATCCTTTGGATCCGATCATCTGTGTTGTCAGATACGACTCATCATAGGCCACATTGGCCTCTTTTACCCTGGCATGGAACAGGTAGTGGTTATCCAGTTTCGTTTCAAACATTTTTTTGCCGGACCGTTTTAAAAATTCTCTTGTATCCTCATTCATTATGAAAAAGGTGGCGAAACATACTCCGCCGGGTTTCAGAACCCGGTATATCTGCTGCAGGTAGTTATCAACGTCCGCCAGGACCATATGGGTGAATACGGAGGTCAGAAAAACCAGGTCAAACTCTTCGTTATGATAAGGAAATTCAAAGTCCCTGGCTTTTTTAGAAGTACGAAGGTTATAGAGTTCATTCTTAAGCTCAATGTGTGTGAACCTGAAGCGCGGGAACCTGCTGGAGATCCTTTTCCGGCACCACTTTATGGCCGATCCGACAATATCAAATCCTTCGTAAGATCCTTTTTCGTCAAGGTAGGAAGTCAGGGGAACCGCAACCCTTCCCATGCCGCAACCCACATCCAGGACCCTGTGGTGTGGCATTAATCCTCCAAGCTCCACCAGTTGATCCCTGATTGAATTACCGATCTGAATAAAATCCCCACTCCCAATGAAAATCCTTCCACGTGGAGGGACCATTGGATTACGGTTGCCCTTAAAGGAATCTCCAAGGTCCACAGGGAAATAATAGATTCTCCTGGCGATCCTCCTGACAACAGGGGGCATGGCATAATAAGTTCTGCGGAGGAAATTCATGGAAACAAAAGTAGTATTCTTAATCGTTCCGTGAAATTCCTGATACCTATGCACTAGGCACTAATTTGGCATATCCAGCCAGAAATACTGTCCCAGTCCCACTCCGAATACAATGATCCCTAGAAGTCCGTGTAAAACAGCTGTGAAAAGAACACTCCTGGTCTGTTGATAAACCCGTGCAAAATAGAGTCCCCCGGCTAAAGTAAGGATCAGGGATACCGGATCATAATACACAATATGTACAAATGAAAAGCTGATACCACTCGCAAGCACAAAATGCCATTCCCCGGGGAACAGCAGTTTATATCTCCGGAAAAGATAGGTCCGGTAAATGACTTCCTGGCCAAAAGCCGAAAAAACCGGGTAGAACAGGCACACTGCAACAAAGATCCACGGATGAGCAAGCGGCAGGTTAAACAGGTTTTTCCTCTCGAACAGCACCACATACCCCATCATAAGCAGGAAACATAAAACCAGTATAGCTAAATTCCTGATCAGTACAGGCCTCGATATACCCCATTTGAACAGTTCCCGGAATGAAAAGTCAGTGGTGCGTAACAGAACAATAAAAATAAAGGCGAGTACGGGCAGGATGATAATGCTAGGATGCACAAAATCTCTGTCAAAGTAAATAAAAAGAGGTATCCCGAAGAAGAGTACCACGAACTCCAGGGCTGTAAGAATCCTCTTTTTCATAGACCCCACAAAGTATTATGCCTAAATATAATCCAAATTTGTTTATTATCTTGTTGATCCTGATTCCTGGCTGCCGTGTATAAATATGAAAGATACAATTTCAGGATAATTCCGCTGGTAATGGCCCTGGTTGCAATAATTTTCCTGTCAAACGGTGGGTACATAGGCGGAGCGATAGCTGTTTTTCTAGGAATACTATCATGCTTTTCCTATCAGGGGGTCCTCCTTGATCAGGAAAATAAACGGTATCTTAAATATGATCGCTTCCTCTGGATCAAGATAGGGAAATGGGAGCCATTATCTGTTCCTTCTTATGTGACCATCGTGAGGATAAACCTGAGCAGCAGGAGAACCATGCCTGCCCCCATGGTTCTTCCGGAAGGCAGTAAAAGTGCCAGATCCTTCAAGGTGAACCTGGTGGTGGAAGGAGACGAGCGATACGTAAATATCTGCAGGGGATCACTTGAAAAGATGACACAGGAAGCCCTCAGGCTTGGACAGCACCTTCAGATCCGGGTCCTGGACTATTCTACTCATGAAAAAAAGTGGATACTCTGATTATTAGTTTTTCTTTAAAACCACACCCCAAGGGATATGACCCACTGTTTTGGCCTTGCATCCAGGTTGAATGTCTGAGAACCAATATCCAGGGTATTGCCCAGTTTACTGAGCGATCCCTCGTACCTTGCATCCAGGGTAACCTTCTTCAGCAGGTCAACCCCGATCCCTGCCTGGAATCCCCAGGTCATTGATTTTGTGAAAATTTCGTAGTCGGGATTTATTTCTATAAGATCGTTGTTCTCATTGATCACGTAGGAACCCACCGGACCTACTCCCAGCCTGGCAGGACCAAGCTTAACTCCAACAAGTACCGGCACATCCACCCTGGTGAAATTTATATTCATAATCTCCTCTGCACCATTGGCTTCAATCTTTTTAACGGTCCCTCCTCCTGCATTGAAAATTACTTCCGGCTGGACAAAAGCCATGGCGATCTTTATCCTTGTCTGGACACCCACATGGTAACCCACGACCCCGTCTCCTGTCAGGAGGTCATATGCACCACTTGTGCCGTTGATCCCTGTTACCTCTTCAATGCTCAGGGAGGAAAAACCCACACCTGCTTTCAGTCCGTATTTAAATAATTGAGCATCTGTCATCTGGAACACAAAGAAAGATGCCACCAGGATTAATATCAGCTTTTTCATAACATCTCAGTTTAGGTTGAAAATTTCAATTCCTGCTATTCTACGGCAAATTACCATATATAGTTGCACGATTCCGGAAAAAACCCGCTTTTTATCAACTATATTTCGTGAATTTCAAGGAGAACCGGACTCAGTAAATATCTGCGAAACGAGTAAGATTGGTTTTTGCATTCTCAAATATCTGCAGACGCAGGTGATCCATTGATATCCCTTTCATTTGAGCAGCAAAGTGATATATTTCCCTTATGTCCAGTTCACCTTCATCGGTCTCTAAAAACATTTTTTCCACGGGAACCATTTTCAGGGTTTCAATTGCTGCGGATCCCTCCCGGGCTATCGCCTCCCCAAAAGAAATCAGAAAACCTGACTTTAAAAGAGATTCTGCCATCTGTTTGTTTCCATTAAAACCATGAATGATCATTGGCACAACAGGCTGATGGACTTTCATAAAATCAATGATCTCATTAAATGCCCTTACAACATGAAGCACAACAGGCATATCAGCATATTCTGCAATTTCAACCTGTGCTTCAAAAACTCGCATCTGATGATCAAGAGGTGCCTGAATGGATTTATCCAGACCAATTTCCCCTATGGCAAATACATTGGGGTTTTCTGTGGAGAGCCTTACCTTACTGATTGTATCCTCATCATCAACCTTCCCCACGTTATATGGATGAAATCCCACTGAATAGAATCCGGACTCAATATCTTCGGGCGGATAATCTTTTGCCATCAGATTCATCATCACCCATTCCTGAATATTATTTGCCTGCCGGTGCCCGTGGATATTAATGAATATCTTATTTTCTTCCTTCATATACTCCCCGTTTGTTACTTCTGTCTGCTTATGGTTGAAATACCCCTGTTCATCCTGGAAATCACCTCATCTTTTCCAAGAAAGGCAACCAGGTCAAATAAACCCGGACCTACTGAGGCCCCCACCATTAAAAGCCTCCAGGCATTCATAATTGCACCCATACCCAAATTCTGACCGGCTATCATTCCTTTGACCTCAGATTCAACAGATTCCGGAGTAAATGGTTCGCAATGGTTAAGGGTTTCCACCAGCATCCTCATTTTTTCAGGCGTATCCTCTTTCCATCGCTTGTTTATCACCGCCGGATCGTAAGTGGTGGGCGGTTTAAAAAAGAACCATGATTGTTCCCATATCTCGTACATAAAACTTATGCGGGGCTTGATCAGGGGAACCAGGATACTCAATTGTTTATCGGTACATTTTACCCCTTTTCTTTCCAGTTCTGATCTGAATCCCGGGAACAGGCCTTCATCTTCAATCAGTTGAATTTTCTGGTGGTTGAACCATTTCGACTTCTCGGGATCGAATCTTGACCCCGACCTGCCCACTTTTTCCAGATGAAACTCGGAAACCAGCTCCTCAAGTGAAAATAATTCCTGTTCGGTACCAGGGTTCCAGCCAAGGAGGGCCAGCATATTGATACAGGCATCGGGAAGGTATCCCTCTTCACGATACCCGGATGACTTTTCCCCGGTTGCAGGATCAATCCATTCCAGTGGAAAAACCGGATATCCTCCCTTTTCGCCGTCTCTTTTACTCAATTTCCCTTTCCCTGTGGGTTTAAGTATCAGGGGAAGGTGAGCGAATTCCGGCATCAGGTGCTCCCATCCAAAGGCCCGGTAGAGTGAAACATGAAGCGGGAGTGAAGGAAGCCACTCCTCTCCTCGAATAACATGGGAAATGGCCATCAGGTTATCATCCACTACATTGGCCAGATGGTAGGTGGGCATTCCATCCGATTTAAAAAGTATCTTATCGTCCAGTGTGGAACTATTCACCTTAACATGGCCCCGGACTATATCGTTCATCTCTATTTCCTGCCCGGGTTCAAAACCAAAGCGAATTACATAGGGCTGACCCGCTGCAATCAGATCTTCAACCTCCTTCTTTTCCATATTCCGGGAATTCTTTAAGGATCCTCTTACACCGGCATCATAGACAAAGGTTTCCCCCTTTGCTTCATATTCTTTCCTGAGATGATCCAGCTCTTCCGGAGTATCAAAAGCATAATAAGCATGTTGCCTTTCAATGAGTTCCAGGGCATATCTGCTGTAGATTTCTTTTCTTTCTGATTGTCTGTATGGCCCGAAACTTCCTCCCTGTACGGGGCCCTCATCGGGAACCAGGCCCGACCATTCCAGAGAATCAACAATGTACTTCTCGGCTCCCCGTACAAACCTGGCCTGATCCGTGTCCTCAATTCTTAAAATAAATGTACCGCCATTATGCTTTGCAAAAAGGTAATTGAACAGAGCAGTCCTCAATCCTCCTATATGAAGAGGCCCCGTGGGACTCGGAGCAAATCTAACCCTTGTATGCTGACTCATTGAATATCTGTTTGGACAAATATAAAAAAATGGTTCCGGGAGATGTTATTTCTGCCCGAGCTTTTCCAGATGTTCATTATGATGGCCATAATCCTCCTGCAAAAATCAGGACATCCAAAAGAAAAAAGAAGCCGATCTGGATAAAAAACAGAGGCGAGGCCAGTTTGTTATCTTTCCCTGGCAGGTGAAAATGATCGGCAATGTAACCCATTACAAAGGCACTGATCAACCATGCAATATAGTTTTGAAGGGGAACAGAACCACTCTTCCATCTCCACATATCCAGATAGATCGCTGCCGGTTCCAGGGCAAAATCATAAATCACCAAAATAATTGCTGCAATTATTGCCCTGAAATACGGGACATCAACAAATCGCCTTGCAATGGAAAGGCTGCAATAAACCATCATCAGCCAGTTTATTCCAATGATGAGGGGCGTATGGAATAATTTTGGCCCCAGTGTGGGTCCGTATTCATATTCACCGAAAAGGATCCCGGTTTCAACGCCTGTTATCCCCAATATAAGCCCGGTCGAAAAAATAATGCCGGATAATATCCAGAACCGGAAGTTATACCTGTCATGAAAAAGATATAGCAACGTGAAGCTCAGAAGCAGGGCGAGCGGTGTCAGAGCCCGGAAGAGATCCCTGGTTAATGGTATCAGAAGTCCAACAAAACCGACCATATAAAAAATGATCAGAATAACAACCAGTTTATTTGACGGAATTATTTTGGCAATCGATTTCATATACCTACTTAATATGCTTGTCCACAATTTTTGCAGATGCCAGACAAAGGGGGATGCCTCCTCCCGGATGTACACTGCCACCCACAAAAAAGAGACCCTTGTATTTCCTGAGGAAATTGGGGTGTCGGCTGAAAGCCGCTATGCGGCTGTTGGAGCTATTTCCGTATAGAGCTCCCCTGTGGGATGTGGTTTCTGATTCAATGGTCCTCGGATCAGTTACAATCTCATGAAGAATCATTGGTTCTATATCTGTCCCCAGTATCCTGTTCAACTTATTCAAAACATCCTTTCTGGCTTTTTGAATAAGTGTATCCCAGTCCTGGCCAAGATTTTCCGGAACATTGATCATCACATACCAGTTCTCCTTTCCCCCGGGTGCGTCCCTCTTTACTGACTTTGAACTTATAAAAAGATAAACTGTCGGGTCCTCGCAGATCTTCATCTTGTGACCCAGTTCCCTGAACTCTTCCTCATAATTTGCCGAAAAGAAGACGTTATGAAGATCGAGCCGTGGGAATTCTCCGTCAATGGCCCAGTAAAAAATAAGAGCAGAAGTACTCCTCTCCCTCTTAAATTGTTTAATGGGAAAAGGGATCTCTTCCAACAAGTCACGGTAGAGATAAAAAATATCGATATCACTTACCACAATATCGGATGGGTATATTCCTCCTTCGGTAACCACTCCCTGGACAACTCTTTTGTTTAAAACAACTTTTTCAACCGGTTGATTGAAAAGAAATATAACTCCCAGATTATCGGCCAGCTCTTTTAGTCCGGTGACCAGGGAATACATCCCTTTTTCAGGAAAAAAAGCCCCCAAGTTGTGTTCCAGATGTGAAATAATGTTCAGTGTACCGGGCGCACGATAAGGGTCCGATCCATTGTAAGTGGCATATCGGTCAAACATCTGAATCAGGTGAGGAGAATGAAATCGTTTGGAATTTGCGTCATGCATGGTCATCAGCGAATCAAGCTTCCATAATTGTAAAAATGCCTTCATAAATTTTTGCGACATAAAAGTCCCGACCCGATAGAAATGATTGAATATGAAGAGCTCGCTGGTAATTTCATATATGCGACGACTTTGATCAAGATATTTCTTCACTGTCTGTGCTGGTTCTTTAAATACCTTTTCAACCTCCTCCATAAACAGGTCAGGATCCCCGTAAGCATTGAATACTGTACCATCCTCATAAAAGTACCTGGTGATAAGATCAAGTTTCTGATAGCGTATGGAAGTCTTCATCTCGGCTCCGGCCAGAAAATATAATTCCTCAACCAGGTCCGGAAGGGCAAACAAAGAAGGCCCTGTGTCCCACCTGAATCCCTCCCAGCTTATGCTATCCAGTTTCCCTCCCGCCTTATCGGATTTTTCGAAAACTGTAACCTGGTGCCCCCTGCTTGCAAGTCTGATGGCTGTAGCCAGGCCCCCCACTCCTGCTCCCAGGATATTAACTGTCCTTTTCATATTGGAAAGAAATTTACACAATTAATAGATGCAAAATGTTGTTTATCATTTTTTAAGGCCCCGGAAACTCCTAATTTCGCAGGCATAAATTAATTCTTTATTTAATGGACAACCTTCTGGTAATTGGAGCTGCCGGACAGATTGGATCTGAGCTTGTGGTGGAGCTGAGAAAGATCTATGGCGGTGAACACGTTTTCGCGACAGATATCAAACAACCTTCGCCGGATGTTTTTGACGGAGGTCCTTTCCAGATCCTGAATGTAATGGACGATAAGCAACTTATCCATTTCATCATCAGGCATAAGATTAACCAGATCTATCACCTGGCTGCTGTACTTTCAGGAAATGCAGAAAAACTACCTACACAGGCATGGGGAATAAACATGGATAGCCTGATGAATATCCTGGAGGTGGCCAAGATGGTTGAAGAAGTGAACAAGGTTTTCTGGCCAAGTTCCATTGCAGTATTTGGTCCCACCACCCCCCGGATCAATACTCCTCAACTGACTGTTATGGAACCTGTAACTGTATACGGAATAAGCAAGCTGGCCGGGGAACGCTGGTGTGACTATTACTTTAATAAATACGGGGTGGATGTACGTAGTCTGCGCTACCCGGGACTGGTCAGTTATAAAACCGAAGCCGGCGGTGGCACCACCGACTATGCAGTAGAGATCTACTATGAAGCTGTCCGCCGGGGAAAATATGAGTGTTTTCTCAATGAAGGTACCGCATTGCCTATACTGTTTATGCCCGATGCCATCAAAGCAACCATACAGTTAATGGAGGCAGAATGTTCCAGGCTTACCATACACAGCAGTTATAACCTGGGAGGAATGAGCATAACTCCGGCCCAGATGCACCAGGAGATCCAGAAACATATTCCCGGTTTTTCCATACGGTACAAACCAGATTTCAGGCAGGAAATTGCCGATACATGGCCACACAGCGTGGATGATACCATCGCCAGTGTGGACTGGGGGGTCCAAAGATCATACGACCTGGAGAAAATGACTGCAATTATGTTAAATGAAATCAAAAAGAAATTAAAATCATAATCCATGTACGGAAAGATAAAGGAGTATCTGCAAACTGAACTTGATAATATCCGGGAAGCTGGATTATTTAAATCGGAACGGATTATAAGCTCTTCACAGAGTGCCGAGATTGAACTGAACAGCGGAAACACAGTATTGAATTTCTGTGCCAATAATTACCTTGGCTTATCAGATCATCCCGAACTAATCCGGGCTGCTAAAGATGCCCTCGACACCCACGGATTCGGCATGTCGTCCGTCAGGTTCATATGTGGCACACAGGACCTGCATAAAACCCTCGAAGAGAAAATAGCCGCTTTCTTCGGGACCGAAGATACCATCCTGTACGCAGCATGTTTCGACGCCAACGGGGGAGTGTTTGAACCTCTTCTTACAGATGAAGATGCCATCATATCCGATTCTCTGAATCATGCTTCTATTATCGACGGTGTCCGTCTTTGCAAAGCTAAACGCTACCGTTATAAGAATGCGGACATGGAAGACCTGGAACAGCAGCTTATCATGGCAAAGAAAGAGCGGTTCCGGATCATTGTAACCGATGGTGTCTTCTCCATGGATGGAAATGTTGCCCCCGTTGACCATATTTGTGAGCTGGCCGGGAAATATGACGCCATGGTAATGGTAGATGAATGTCACTCGGCCGGAGTAGTCGGTGGTTCCGGAAGGGGAGTAACTGAACTGTTTAACATCAGGGGTAAAGTTGATATTATTACCGGAACCCTGGGTAAAGCATTTGGAGGAGCGATTGGAGGTTTTACCACAGGGAGAAAAGAGATCATAGAAATGCTTCGACAACGTTCCCGGCCCTATCTTTTTTCCAACTCACTTCCCCCGGCAGTAGTCGGTGCAGGAATCAGGATGTTCGATATGATGGATGAAACCTCAGAACTCCAGGATAGATTGCACTGGAATACCGATTATTTTATGAAGGGGATGTCCGTAGCCGGATTTGATATTAAACCGACCCAATCGGCCATTTGCGCGCTAATGCTTTATGATGCGAAATTGTCCCAGGATTTTGCAGCACACCTGCTTGAGGAGGGGATCTATGTGATAGGATTCTATTTCCCGGTTGTGCCCAGGGACCAGGCCAGGATAAGGATTCAGCTCTCTGCTGCCCATACCCGGGAACATCTCGACAGAGCCATCAGTGCCTTCATTAAAGTGGGCAGGGAGTTGGGGGTGATAGCCCGGGCATAGTTACGGGATCACACCAGTCGATTCCTTTTCAGGCCGGCGTCTGAAAGAACCAGGATCAACAGGGCCAGGACGGCAGACAGGATCCCTGTGGGAACATGAATTTCCCGCAGGAATTTCAGATTTATATTAAATACAGGGATCTTCCACTCAACACCCGGTATTACACCTTTATTGTTTATTAAAATACTGCCGGGTTCGGAATAGATTATTGATATGGCCACTATGGACAGGATGAATAGAATTATAAGAATCCTTCCGGTTCTTCCAATGATCGGTCTGTACCCTTTCAGTTCGGGTTCGGCATTTATCTTTTCCATCACCTTTTCGGTGAAATAGCCTGGAGCATGAGTAATTCCCGACTCCTTCATAAGTTTTAATATTCTCGGATCCCTTTCCATGTTATAAGATTGAATTTACTTCAGATTTCAAATGTTCACTTAGTACGTGGTACATCTTTTTTCTTGAACGGTGCAATCTGATCCTGATATTTCCGCTGGTCATCCCCGTGATCTTTGCAATTTCTTCCAGGGACAACTCCTCCAGATAAAAGAGTGCTACCACCACTGAATCGGTTTCGGGAAGTGCATCCAGTGCCATCTGCAAATAGGCTTTTCTTTCCTTTGCTGTAACCATCTCCATACCGTCTATATCGCTTTCACTGATCTCATCCTCCGGAATTTCATCTACCAGATCGATTACCCTGACCTTTTTTCTTATGACACTGATACACTGGTTGTAACTTATGCGGTACAGCCAGGTGGAGAAT
>CAZIAU010000025.1:0-13254 GCA_964536755.1 uncultured Bacteroides sp.
AGTGAGGCCAGGACGGCGTTCATGGGCTTGGGGGTGCCGGCCGGTCCGGGCCCCTCGCCCTCCTGGGCCACCACCGCGTCCATGACGTGCAACACGGTCTTTGGCGGGTCGAAGCCGTGGGTCATGGCCCCGTACAGGTCCACGAGAAACCGGGCCGCGGCATGGGTGGCTGCCAGAGGGTCCCGTCTTTCATCCACCAGTGAATTGATGGTCAACCCGTAGTGTCTGCCGGTACTGTACATAAACTGCCAGGTCCCCACCGCTCCTGCCCGGGATACTGCTCTCGGATTCAGAGCCGATTCGATTATGGAGAGATATTCCAGTTCATAGGGTACACCATAAAGATCGAATATCTCTTCAAAAATTGGAAAATAGTAACTGGATAATCCGAGCATGATCCGAACCTGCTCTCTTCTCTTCCTTGTATAGACATTAATGTAATTCTTAACTATTCGGTTATAGGTCAGATCCACTACCGAGGGAATTTTTGCCAGGCGGCTCAGGTAAACGGAATCGGGGAAATCGGGAACCAGGGTATCGGCCCCGGGAATGTATTCATCCACGGCATTTTCCAGTGACTGGTTCACATACCACAGGTTCAGCAGGCTGTCCAGGTTTTCTCCTGTTTTTAACTCCGGTTCTCCTTCCATGGAAAAAATCTCCTGATCTATGGGTATGTCCTGCAGGTTTATTGTATCCTGAACATCCTGACTCAGAGCAGCTACGGTCACCATCGCAATATGAACCGCAATACCGGATCCCCTGTAAAATACCTTCATTTTCTTTTCAGATCAAAACTGCATGTAAGACTGTATAACGGCTTTATGCTTCCGGAAGGATCCGTCATGGGCTGCAGCGAAGGAGATATGCGAAGTGAAAGGTCTTCATTCACATCCCAGTAGTAGAGCTGGGAATCCACGTAGGCATCGAGCACCTGCAACGCGTATACCGCAATCATTCCGATATAGCTTAGCTCCATATTCCTTCTCCACGCCTCCAGGTACCATTTGGTTTCTTCATTGGGTAACGCAATATAATTATTAACTGATTCCCTGTAATTGTTGGTGTTATCAACAATGAGGTATCCTACCCCGCCAAGGGCCGCCGCTACAATGGGTATTTTATAATATTTCCCGTTGTATGCCTGCCCCATTCCCGGAAGCACCAGTGCATACATAATGGCCTTTTTTGAAGAGTGGTTCGGATCGAGTTCTTTTACAGTCAGGCTATCGGCCAGGTGGCGTCTTTCTCTGCGGGTAAGCGGGACCGATATAGAATCAACTGAAACCACAACGGAATCGGGCACGCCGGCAACCTCAACGGAATCGGGCACGCCGGCAACCTCAACGGAATCGGGCTCCTGGCTAAATGCCGGAAACGCGAAGAAAAAAATCAGAAAAAAAGACTGAGTGATACTTTTCATTTACCCGGTTTATCGAGGATGCTTACGATCCGTTGCAAGTCCTCGTCCGATTTAAATGGAATAACGATACGCCCCGTTCCTTTATTGCTGCGCATAAATCCGACCGTAGCCCCGAAATAGTGGGAAAGATGCTCCCTCAGGTCCTCATAATCGGACCTCTGGTGTGAATCATCGGGTTCATCTTCAGTTTTAGCCTTTTTTAACTGCTTTGCATGGTTCTCAACCTGACGAACAGAAAGATCATCTGAAATTGTCTTCTCAAAGATCTTCATCTGAAGCTCCCTCTCCTCAATCCCGGCAAGAGCCCTGGCATGTCCCATGGACAGCTTCTTTTCGCGGATAGCAGTCTGGATCTCCACCGGAAGATTAAGCAGCCTCAGGTAATTGGCTATGGTTGCCCTTTTCTTTCCAATCCTGTCCCCCAGGCCCTCCTGTGTCAGATTGAATTCCTCTATCAGGCGCTGGTATGAAATGGCCACCTCGATGGCATCCAGATCCTCCCGCTGGATATTTTCCACCAGTGCCAGCTCCATCATATTCTCATCACCCGCTTCACGGACGTATGCCGGGATCTTTCTCAGACCGGCTTTCTGAGCAGCACGTAGACGTCTTTCACCGGTGATCAGCTGATAGGAGTTGTCCTCCATGCGGCGAACGGTAATGGGCTGTATGATCCCATGCTCCTTTACAGAGATGACCAGTTCATTCAGCGACTCCTCGTCAAATGAGGTCCTTGGCTGGAAAGGATTGACTGAGATATTTTTCAGGGGGATCTCATTGACTGCCGAAGGTGAATGGATCAGTTGCCTGTCCTGTTCTTCCGAAACATCAATCAAGGCACCCAGTCCCCTGCCCAATACACTCTTTTTTGCTGCCATAAGGAGTAAGTTATTCCATTACTTTTTCTTCCTGCCTCAGCAGGGTCTCTTCATTCTTCTGGAGGATCTCTCTGGCGAGGTTAAGGTAACTCACCGCACCCCTGGATTCAGCATCATAAAGTACCGCCGGTTTTCCGAAACCGGGTGCCTCACTTAGCTTGATGTTACGCTGTATTATAGTTTCAAAAACCATCTGCTGAAAATGCTTCCTCACCTCATCCACAACCTGATTCGATAACCTCAGCCTGGCATCATACATGGTCAGGAGGAATCCTTCAATTTCCAGCTCCGGGTTCAGTCCGCGCTGGATTATATTTATGGTATTCAATAACTTACCCAATCCTTCCAGCGCAAAGTACTCACACTGTACCGGGATAATCACCGAATCGGCCGCTGTAAGTGCATTTACTGTAATAAGTCCGAGGGAAGGGGAACAGTCGATCAGGATGTAATCATATTTATCCTTAACCTGCTGGATTACATTTTTCAGCATGTATTCCCGCTCATTCATATTCAACATCTCTATCTCTGCTCCCACCAGGTCAATATGGGACGGGATCAGGTCCAGTTGGCTTATCTCACTGTTCAGTATGATTTTTGTAGGATCGGCATCCTCTATAAGGCATTCATATATACTGGTCTTTACCTTCTTTATATCAAAACCCGAACCTGAAGTGGCATTGGCCTGCGGGTCTGCATCAATGATCAACACTGTTTTCTCCAGGACTGCAAGACTTGCCCCAAGGTTAATTGCTGACGTGGTCTTACCCACGCCACCCTTCTGATTCGCTATGGCAATTACTTTACCCATCGGCATTCACTTTATCGGATTGGAATCTGTTTAAACCGGGTTCCCAATCAATTTCATCGGGGGTTCAAATTTACTATTTTCAGGTGGCCGGCTATTTTTACATATTTCGTTATTGTAAACAATAATTTTGCATTTATAAACACCTTTTCAACATTTTTCAATGATAACCTCCTAAGACATTTGCTTCCAACGGATCAAAGATAGGGCTTTCAAGTTTATCCTTTATGAAAAAGCGTATATTTGAAACTCAGGAAACAGCACCAAATGAAAATAACGAACTGGTTAGCCATTGTAAACAGGACCGCAGGGGGAGGAAAGACGGAAAAGGAGTGGCCTTTGATCGCTCAGCTGCTGGATAAGCACAGTATCCGTTACGACACGGAATATACAAGCCGGAGGCTTCATGCATCGATCATTGCCAGGAACAGGATCAACGAGGGCTATTCAAAGATCATCGTGGTTGGTGGGGACGGTACCATGAATGAGGTGATCAACGGAGTGTTTGCACAAAAGAGGATAAGTACCACAGAGGTGATGCTGGGTATGATCTCGGTGGGAACCGGCAACGACTGGGCCAGGATGTTCAATATCCCTTCCGACTATGAAGAAGCGGTAATCACTATTAAGAAGCAGAAAACCTTCATTCAGGATGCCGGACTGGTAAACTATGTAAGGAATGGAAAAGAGTGGAAGCGTTATTTTATCAATATTGCAGGTTTGGGATTCGGGGCCCGTGTGGTGGAGCGGTCCAACAAAATGAAAGACAGGGGAAAAAGCGGACCCTTCCTCTACTTCTATAACATTTTCGCCAGCCTGCTCGGGTACCGGTCCCAGAGCGCCGAGATCGATCTGGACGGGGAGACATTTGACCGGAGGATATTTTCCCTTAACGTGGGTATCGGAAGGTACAACGGCGGGGGAATGATCCAGGTACCCCATGCAATTGCCGACGATGGCCTCTACAGTATTACCCTGATCAAGAAGATTGGCAAGCTGAATGTGCTGGCCAATGTCAAACGCCTATACAATGGCACTATTGTTACACATTCAAGGGTGGAGACCTATACTGCAAGTTCGGTACAGATAGCGGGTACCGACAGGCTGAAGTTAGAAACGGACGGAGAATCACTGGGACACGGTCCGTTGCGGTTCCAGATCATCCCCAGGAGTGTTACCGTGATCTCGGGAGAACTCTCTGCGTAGTTATGTATGTTTAGAATGTCCCCTAATCGGTATCAATCCATTAAAAATTAAAGCACAACAAACCTTCCGGTAATGATTATATTACTTGTCGTCAGGATCCTGAAAAAATAGAGGCCGGGATTAAATTCTGAAGAATTTATCGTAAAGTGTTCCATCCCCTGAACCTGGGAACGGATAATCATCGATCCATTAAAGTTATATACCTGAAGTGTTTCAGAAGCAAAGGGCATCTTGCGCATACTATTTCCGGTCACCGGACTGGGATAAATCAAAGGTCCGGACCTTTTTTTTCTTGCATGACAGAAGTACTGAAATCAATCGCTATAATTCTCGTGTAAAAAAATTACCGCATCTTTATTCCTGCAACAGGAAACCCGTACCCCATCGGAGGTATGTTAATTTCACTCCATAAGCAATGCAAATCTGGAAATGGAATATAGTGGTATTCTTGTGAATTCACTGCCTTGGGAAGAACATCAGGGTGTAATTCGTGATAACTTTCTCCATTGTCTACTATACACATCAAGCAGATATTACTTCCTGAAACACCGGTCGAAACAGTAACGCTGCTTCCATTTTCTGATATCGCCTTTAGAATATATCATCACTATCAAGATCTCCAACTATCCAATAAACTGTAAAAAAATAGTGAAGTTGATGTACCCACTGGTGATACTAGGAATTATGTCTTAAAATCACTGGAATTGAGTTGTAACTAAGGATCCAAATTTAATTGAGAACCTACATTTCCATATTGATCCAATTCTAATTGCGCTTCAGCGCTGAAGAAGAAAATAAGCATTATTGATGCAACAAAAGTTAATCATTTCATTGTTAAATAGTTTTGGGGTTATTGATATATAAATTTAATTAAACTGCTAATTATTGGCAGGTCAGCATGCCTTAGAAGGTACAGAATATTCTGAGTTGAATTCTTCCCTGAAATTACAATTTAATCCAAATCAAGCCAAGCTGTGAATGAATGATATAGTCCCTGATTACAACCTGAAAATTATTTAGAATGAATTTAAACGACATGTCGTTTAATCAGATTGGAGCAAGTATAGTTACCCGTAAAACATGTGTTGTAAAACACATAATATTGGCAAAATGCTGTAGTTTAGAAAAACATTGAAACCGTTAACTAAAAGAGTTGGATACCAGCTTAATCTCGAATAATTTGGGCCAGAATTTCCCGGTAACGAATATCCTTTTATTATCCCGGTCCCATGCGATACCGTTGAGTACATCGGTGTTGGGTTCGCGGTCCTCTGTCTTCAGTATCCCTTTCAGGTTGATCCTTCCTTCCACCTTCCCGGTAGCGGGATCAATGATGACGATCTCATCTGTATAATAGCGGTTGGCCCATATCCTGCCGTTGATATATTCCAGCTCGTTCAGTCTTTCGGCACGTCCCCTGTCATCATAAACCTCGATCTGACGATTGACCGTAAACAATTCCGGGTCAAGGAAATAGATCACATGTGTACCGTCGCTCATGATCAGTTCCTCACCATTATTGGTCAGCCCCCACCCTTCACGGTTCTGGTAATAGACCTTCTGTATCTCTTCGAATGTTTTTTTATCATAAATAAAACCGACCTGCGATTTATAGGTCAGCTGGTAGATCCGGTCGCCAAATACGGTGATCCCCTCCCCGAAAAGCGACTGGTCAAGGTTACGTATCATGTTGACCTCGCCCGTTTCCAGGGTCTCCTTCCGGATGGAAGAGGTCCCGTAATTGCCCGTTCCTTCATACACCCATCCATCCACAAACTCCAGTCCCTGCGTGTATGCGGTCGGATCATGTTCAAATTCGTTGACTACCCTGTAGGAAAATTGTTCAGGTACAAGGTCGGACAGGAAGGTGATCTGCTGGCTCTGGTTCTCCGTTTTGCTCCCGGCAAAGAAGAGCTTGATGCGAAGCCCAGCATTCCCGGTGGATTGATCTTCAGTTTTAAGAGATGCGATCAGGTTGCCCCTGTCATCACGGGGCAGCTCACCCCGGAATGTTGCCCTCAATTCACCATCCAGGAACAGCCGGAAAGAATCAACGGAAACAGTATCGGGATAAGCCAGTACTATCCCGATCTCATCTCCAACGGCAACAGTTAAAGGTTCCCCGGGCTCAACCAGCGTGGATATCCTTGAAGGCGCGGGTTCGGGTATTGGGGTCCTGCCGGGGGTTCCGTTCCTCGGACTGCAGGAAACGATAGCCATCAGCAGCAGAAGAAGCAATTTGAAATCTTTCCTCATAAGGGATTTATTTGCGGCCAAACAATCGTTTCCGCCGTGATTTTTTCCCGGGAAGATTTTTCAATTCATCCTCAAGATCCGGTTTCTCATATGGATTGATCATCTGGTAGATCTCTCCCCATCCCGGCAGTCCCCCGATATTCCTGTCATCAATAAAGATATCCGCTTCTATTTTCCTGCTGGAATAATCCTCCTCAAATTCTTCTTCAGGGTAGCTTTTATTAACCGCATAGAATTCGACTCCATTGGCACGGCAGAACTCCACGGCTTCATACAGTTCCTTTCCTGTACGGTAGGTCCAGAGGATCAGCTGGTGCTTTTGTTTTTGAAGGGCTCTTAAAGTATCGAAGGCAAAAAGGATCTCTTTGCCGATCTCGGGATACTTATGCTCAACGATGGTTCCATCAAAATCAACGGCTATTTTCAGTGGGGTCTGCATTGTGAAAGGATCATGGAAACTGGTTCAAAAATACAAAAACCTCTTAAAAGAGATCATCGACGGAAAGATATCTTTCACCAGTGTCGTAATTAAAGGTAAGTATCGTAGAGTCAGGATCCACCTGTGTAAGCAGTTGTGCAACTGCAGCCAGTGAAGCTCCCGAGGAGATACCCATGAACAGTCCCTCTTCCCTGGCAGCCCTTCTGGCATATTCGTAGGCACTGCTTTTGGTGATCTGAAATGTATCATCCAGTAAGCTGCGATCCAGATTGACAGGAATAAAACCGGCTCCGATCCCCATAATCCCGTGTGGTCCCGGTTCACCCCCGCTGATAACCGGTGAGTCGGAAGGCTCAACGGCAATTACCCTGATTCCTTTCATCTTTTGCTTCAGTACCCGGGCAACTCCAGTAATGTGCCCGCCGGTTCCCACCCCGGTAACCAGATAATCCAGCCCATCGGGAAAGTCATTAAGGATCTCAAGGGCAGTGGTCCTTTCATGAACAGAAGGATTGGAAGGATTGTCGAATTGTGAAGGTATCCAGGAGCCATTAATTTCTGCAGCAAGCTCCGCAGCCTTTTCCATGGATCCTTTCATGCCCTCTTCACGTGGAGTAAGCACTATTTCTGCTCCAAATGCCCTGAGAATGTTCCTTCGTTCCACTGACATCGATTCAGGCATAACGAGGACGGTCCTGTATCCCTTAACCGCTCCCACCATGGCCAGTCCTACCCCTGTATTCCCCGAAGTTGGCTCTATGATGGTGGATCCCTGTTTCAGCAACCCGCTCTCCTCTGCGTCTGTTACCATGGACAGGGCAATCCGGTCCTTAATGCTCCCCCCCGGATTGAATTTCTCCAGCTTCACCCATACATTACCCGCACCCGGAAAGAGCTTTTTTATCCTCAGATGTGGGGTTCCACCTATACTCTCAAGTATGTTTTCGTATTTCATGATAACCTTCCTCTATATATGTTATAACCTTTCTCTATTTACATCATAACTTTCCTCTATCAAACAATAAAGAAGTCAAATAGTTTATTACCAGGGAATCATATGGTAAAATCGGGTGGAGCATCAAAATCCTTACTATCCTTGATAACCACACGGTGATTGCGGTATACGACAGAATAGGGTAACACACTTTCTGTGATCCAGGTGTTGCCACCTACCACCGTATTGTGACCAATCACGGTATTCCCGCCCAGGATAGTACTATTGGCATAAATAACCACATCATCTTCTATGGTGGGATGCCGCTTGGTCTGTGCCATTTTTTTCTCCACTGTGATCGCACCCAGTGTTACCCCCTGGTATAGTTTGACATTCTTTCCGATAACTGCAGTTTCACCTATGACGATCCCGGTCCCGTGGTCAATGAAGAAGGGCGATTCTATCCTGGCCCCCGGATTTATATCGATACCTGTCTGGTTATGGGCATATTCACACATTACCCTTGGGAGTACCGGGACTTTCAGTTCATAGAGGATGTGTGCCATTCGGTACACAGAGATGCAATAAAATCCAGGGTAACATAAAATGATCTCCTCCACACAAGTTGAAGCAGGATCAAACCTGGTAAGGGCCTCGGCATCATTAACCAGCTGTTCAAATGCGTCGGGCACACGGGAGTAAAACTGGTCCACCAGATCCTCAGGGGTCCGGTCCAGTGACCTGTGAATTGAATAGAGCAGCTCCTTCAGTAAAATGGTACAACGCTCCATTTCAAGGAGCAGCTCGTCTGCATCAATGACACACCTGCGCCTGATCGGAAAAAGTGTGTGGATCAGGTCATCCACAAATTCATGGGTCCGGACCATGGAGGGTACATCGGCACAATAGGTGGTGCTAAATTCACTGAGCCGTGTTGCAAAAGCTTTTTTCCTGTCATCCATAATAATATAATTATAAGCGGTTGGAGATTAATGTCACTCTATCATTGAACCCGCAGCTGAAGCAAAAGGTTCACCAGGGAGAATAACATATAGGATAATACAACAAGCGATAATCCGGAAATCCCCGTGAATACCAGGATCAGTACAGAGACAACGATTATCAGGTACCTGATCAGGTTGCCCCTTATCCGAAAGTGTTCAAACCTTATGGCATACATGGGTATTGGAATGATCATATGGAGTGCCATAATAAGCATGATCGCCCACATAAAATATATATTAATACGTGTGCCGAAAATATTACCGTACCCCATGAACTGCCAGAAGATACCTGTCCAGAACAATGCATGCGCCGGCGTGGGAAGACCCTGGAAAAACAGATTATTCTTCTCCCTTGCATTGAACCGGGCCAGCCTGATGGCTGAGAAAACAGGTACCAGCAGTATTGAGCAGAGCAGGAACCATTTCAGGGGCAGGACAGGCATCTCCTTGAAGATGGTGTAAATGAATATGGCCGGCAATGTGCCAAATGTGACCATGTCGGCCAGTGAATCCAGCTGTTTGCCGGTATCGCTTCCGGCATTCAGCAACCTTGCTGCCAGCCCGTCCATGAAATCAAGAACCGAGGCAACCAGGATCAGATATACGCCCCACCTCCACTGTCCTTCCAGTGTAAGAACAATGGCAGTAACACCGCAACCAAGGTTCAGCAGCGTAATCAGGTTGGGGATATGTCTCTTCATCATTTGCCGGGATTATCCTCTGACCATCTTTTTTCAAACTGCTTTAATGCCCAGCGTATTACCAGGTAACTGACCATGATCATAAATGGCCAGAAGAGGTATCCGATTATAGGTCCGAGATACATGGTGAATGGTTATTGGTTAATAGTTATCAGATAGAGTTTATTGTTTGCTATGATCATTGATAGTAACTGCTTTGATAGTATCAGATGATAGTATCAAATGATAGTATCAGAGACGCTTCTTCGATTTTAGACTAGTCCTTCTGATATTTTTTTCAATCATGTTGATGGTACGTTATTCCAAATTTTATAATTCATCAATTAACCACTCTGTACCGGGCGCTTGTCACCGTGTACTAATAATGTGATTCTGACTGCATCTCTTTTTCATCGATCTTTGTTTTATTCAGGGCCCTCCATGCAAATACGATATATGCCAGGACAAAGGGTACAATGAGCGATACCCAGCTCATGGCAACCAGGGTATACTGACTGGATGATGCATTCTGTATGGTCAGTGAACTCTGAAGGTCATGAGTGGATGGATAGAATGCCGTATGATTAAAACCTGCAAGCGCGAAAAGGGAGAAAACCACCAGGAATGTACCCGGACCGGTGAACCAGATCCCGTTGCCGCAGTCCCTGAACAGACCATTGGCAATTCCCCCCAGTACAGCCAGAACGCCCACAAGGAACATGACCAGCACGGCGGGCATGGCCAGGATGTTATGCAGGTATTTATAGGGTTCCATGAATATCTCGCCTGTGCCGGGGTTGACCGCAAAACCATCCCTCAGCATGAGCCATGTGACAAAAATCAGGAAGAAGAGAACAAAGGGGACGGCATTGTACAACAGTTGCTTTTTTGTCCGTGAGATGATATTCTCATTATCGATGGTTTTCATAAAATAGAGTAAACCAAGCACCCTGGCCAGGAAGAATACCGTAAGGCCCAGGGAGAGGTTGAACGGGTTAAGTGCAGCTTCCAGTCCGCGTGCCCCTGTGGCCCAGTGAACGCTGTTCATCTGGTCCAGTGAGAACTGGGACCCGGAAAAAAATGTCGCTACAGCCACCCCGACCAGGAAAGTCCCCAGCAGGCCGTTAAGAAAAAGAAATACCTCGTAAGTCTTCTGTCCAAGGAAATTACTGGCTTTTGTCCTGAATTCATAGGAAACTGCCTGGATCACAAATGCAAAAAGGATGGCCATCCATACCCAGTAAGCTCCGCCGAAACTGGTGGCATAGAAGAGAGGAAAAGAGGCAAAGAAAGCCCCACCGAATGTAACCAGTGTGGTAAATGTAAATTCCCATTTCCTTCCCAGTGAGTTCACAATGATGGTTCTTTCCGACTCGGATCTGCCTATACGGAAAATAAAGGTCTGTCCCCCCTGTACGAAAAAGAGGAACACGAGAAACGATCCGAGAAGAGATACAATGATGTACCAGTACTGCTGCAATGCAAGGTATGACAGGTTTCCAAACATGACTATTTTCCTCCGGGTCCTTTTTTAATCTGGGTTAACAAAATCTTGATCTCTGCAATAAAAAGTGCCGTGAAGGTGGCCAGGAAGATCCAGAATGTGAGCTGGACAGCCCCCGGACTCAGACGAGACACAGCCGTTATTGTCGGCATCAGTTCATATACCACCCAGGGTTGCCGCCCCATCTCTGCCACCAGCCAACCGGTCTGACTGGCGATCCACGGCAGTGGGATGGTGAGTATGGCTACCCACATGAGCCATTTGTGGTTGCCCCACCTGTTCTTCAGACTGAGCCAGAGAGCAATGAAGGACAGGATCAGGAAGTGCAGGCCCAGGATAACCATGATATGGAATGAGTAGAAACTCAATTTTACATTGGGGATAAGCTCTTTCAGTTCACGATCCTTGAAGTAACCGTATCCGAAGTGCTGATAGTAATCCTTCAGCCATACAGGATCGCTGAACTTTTCCAGCAGGGCTTCACTTGTAGCATGGTCGCCTCTCTCTTTTGCAAGTTTCAGCTCCTTCAGTGTCTGAATGGCTATGGCGCCCCGGTCGATCTTCTCTTCATAGGAGATGATACCCTGGTCCTCGTTTCCATATACCAGGTCAGTAATACCCGGTACAAAACCATCTGGCGTGAGGAAAACCATGTAGGAGAGAGCATTTGGAATTTCAAATTTGAAAATGAAATTTTCACGGGGATTGGGAAAACGTGTAGTATCGGTCCTCATGGCACCAATGGCTACCAGCGGGGCATGGGTTTGTCCTTCGTAGAGAGCTTCCATGGCAGCAAATTTCATTGGTTGTTCCCGTGCCGCTTTCCTGGCAGAAGTGTCCCCTGTGAAAATGGTAGCTATTCCTGCAATAACTCCGAATACGGAAGCTATGACCGTACTTCGCTTAGCAAAGAGAACCTCCTTCTTCCTGAGCAGGAACCAGGCACTGACCCCGATAACAAATATGGAGGCAAGCAGGAAACTTGATGTAATGGTGTGCAGGAACTTATTAGCAGCCACATCCGAAAAAAGCACATCCCAGAAATTTATCATTTCGTTCCTGGCAGTTTCGGGATTAAACGCTGTCCCTACCGGCTTTTGCATCCATGCGTTGGCTACCAGGATCCAGACGGCTGACAGGTTGGCCCCGATGGCCGTGAGCCACGAGGCCGCCAGGTGGAAATGTTTGCTTACCTTGTTCCATCCGAAGAACATGACCGCCACAAAGGTGGATTCCATGAAAAAGGCCAGGATCCCCTCCACGGCCAGGGGTGCTCCAAAAATATCACCAACGAACCATGAGTAGTTGGACCAGTTGGTCCCGAATTCAAATTCCAGGATTATCCCGGTGGAAATCCCTATGGCAAAATTGATCCCGAACAGTTTCATCCAGAATTTTGTGATCCGTTTCCATTCGGGGTCACCCGTCCTCACATAGATCGTATGCATGAAGGCCACTAAAAATGACATGCCAAGGGTGAGTGGTACAAAAATCCAGTGGAACATGGCCGTGAGGGCAAACTGGCCCCGCGACCAGTCCACCAGAGATAGATCAATCAGGTCAATCATTGATTTATGGATTAATTAATTGTTCAAGTACGTGGTCGCTTCTCTCCTGGTCGTTACGGTAATCCCTTTTCAGAATATCCGGAAAGAAGAAAAGCCGCAGGACGGCAAAAATGACAAACAGCTTGACCAGGATGATCCCCCAGAGTTTCCGTCCCCAGGTCATATTCCTGAATCCCTCATAATAGAACCTTGCTACTGTTTTTAGCATTCCAAAAAATAAACCGATATATTTTCTTATATTAATATTTATTTTTATGCCTTTTAAACAGGTAGTAATTTTACGTACTTTTGATGTAAATCCCATCAAATTCACCCGATATTTGTTTTTTAACATGATGAAAAGGACCACATTAACATTACTAGCTTTACTGGCTCTCCTGACAGCCAAAGCTCAAAATGATCCCGAAGTGGAAATCGGCATCGTCGAAAAACTGGATCAGTATGTTCCCCTGGATGCCATGCTTGTAGATGAAAACGGAGATACGGTTATCCTTGGCGATCTCCTTGACAAACCCACGATCCTCAATTTCGTTTACTTCCGTTGTCCGGGAATC
>CAZIAU010000026.1:0-13144 GCA_964536755.1 uncultured Bacteroides sp.
TGTTGTCAAGCGTGAGCTGTGCCTTCGACACAGCTGTACTGATGGTATTGTTTATACCTGATTCATTCTGGTCGGCCCATTCTTCAGCTGCGGATGTATATACGATCATGACCTTAATGGTGTCGCCGGTATCCCCGGCAGCGGCCGCTTCATTCACCTCCCCGGCCGATAGAGGGGTGAAAGGAGAAGATCTGATAGTGTTTATAAGATCCCCGGGAGCTTGCAGTGGAAGGGCGTCTTCAAGGATATCCAGTTTCGTCCTGTCCATTTCCATCAGCCGGCAGCTTTTGGCATCCCGGGCACGGGTTGCCCGGTAGAACTCGTTCTTCTCAGGGATATCAATGATCACAAGACTCCTTTTCCCGGAAGTTGATATGATACAGGTGCCATATCCATAGCCGTTCAGTTTTGCTGTGACAGTAAATGTCCCGTTTACATCGGTCCCTGTTCCCCGGACTATGGCACTGTACCTCCTGTCATGGAACAGATCAAGTATTAAGGTATCATTCAACCTGACGATTTCCTGGTCCTGCAGGGAGGGATTGACGGACAGCTCTCTCATCCGGAGGACCCCGGTCACACCTTTGGGAGGGGAATATTCTGTTCGCAGCATCTTCTCTAACCGGATACCGGAAGCGTCATTGAGATTATATGACCTGTTCTGTCCCGTTAAAACACCTTCGCATAATACGGCAAGGAACAGTATGACCAGATGGGCTTTCATAATAGAATGACCTGGCTTCATTAATCTCCGGAGAGGATCCAGACGGGACCCTGTCGTAAGTTAATGTATTGTTGAACAGGCAAGTTAGGATATATTTGAATCAAACCCAAATCAGGATCTCATAAGATAATCCTGCTTCTGTTCAAATAAAAAGGTAATGTAAATCAAAGTGACTTTACGGTTCTATCAGAAAGTTTCAACCTCATACCGGAATAAACCGAAGGAGAATTTCCGCGGCAGGTGAAATGTTATTTCACCCGATTCACCCGTGATAAATTCGAAACTGCTGCCGTAACCCAGAATCTTCTCCAGCTTCACAAGCCTCTCGGGAGGAAGGCAGGTTTCTATCATGGCAGAGCCGGAATCATTGTTCTCCCTGTAGACCAGGAAATACCCTGAACTTTCATCCTTCACGGACTGGAACCCGGTCCAGCTGCAGCCGTCCGGCACATGGCCAATTGGGAAAATATATCCCTCGTGGAATTTCCCCATCACTTTCTTATAGCTTTCAACCAGCGGGCTGATCCCAAATGCTTCCGCGGGCAGTCCTGTTGCCTCAAACCATGCAAGCGGCTGTGCGGCCATGGCTGTGGCAAAGATGTAATCGAACGGAACAACCACAGGCCTGAGCGGATCATTTTCATCATACTTTTGAGGATTTCGGGTATTATTCAGGAATTCGATCTGGAGTTTCTCCGGGGGCACAAATTCCGACAGTTGCCACAGGTTCCGCAGTGTCCAGTGGGGGTAATAGTTGCCGAAGTCGGTATACCTGTTCTCCAGGAAGATGTTCCCGTATTCATTCAGGTAGAAATAGCCCCCCCGCCGGTCAGTCGTAACATCCACATTGAAGGCAATTTTACCGTTGGAGCGGCTGATGGCCGTTTCAAAAATGTTCCTCATGTTAATGTCTGAATTCTTGTCAGCCAGGTTCATCCCGTCGATCTTGAATGTGTGTATACCCCATTTTTCATAGAGTCCAATAATTATTTCGGCATCCTCCTTCCAGAAGGAGTAACTGTCAGCATTGCTTGGATGGAACCAGAGCCCCAGCGCAATCCCGTGTCCCCTGGCTGCCTCCACCACCTGACCCAGTCCCGACGGGAATCTTTCATGATGAGGTTCCCAGTCCTCCCTGCTCCAGCGGTCCCACAGATCCCCGCCGGAGGTCAGGGAGTTCTTCGATAATCCCTGTTGCCAGCCATCATCAAGCTGCAGGTGGGTTATTCCCAGTTCACTGCCCTTCTGAAGCTCCTTTTTTACAAAAGCCTCGCTGATCTTCCCGTCCTGTCCCCGGTCACCCCATGTGTTCATCATGATCATCTCTTCACCCCCTTCAGGTCTTTTCCTGATATTTTTCATGTAATCCCTGATGGCAACCCGGGCTTCAAGATCTGTTCTGCCCCCGGTCCCGATCACGTAGCCGTAACACCGGAACCACCGACCGTCTTCAACTTCGTCGTACAGGGCGCCAAGGTTCCTGATCACCAGGTCACCCCAGGTGAAACGGAAGTCAGATCCGGGGTATAACAACTGGTTTTCCCCCAGGGGTGATTCCTTGATGATAAACAACCTTTCATTGTGGATAAGGTCCCTGGCAATCAATAGATTTCCTTTCAGTTCAAGAGGCTTGAGAAAAACATGTGTTTCCCGGGTGTTGACAAGATTGTTGTTATGATCGGTCCTGTCCATGAATTCCACCGATTGTATCTTCCATTCCTTACCGGGGAGAGATATAGTCTCATCGAAACAGGATTGGTCGTTGCAGTTGGGGTCCCCGGTCTTTTTCAGGCTCAGGCTCATCCTCAGAGCAGCTGTTCCCGGGTAGATCCTGTATGTCTTCCGCATTTCGAAGCACTCGTATTTTAAGGTGATCTCCCCTACAAGGTGGTCAGGGTAGATCGCATGCCCGTTCACCGGGTAGATATTCAGGTCAGCGGAGACGGGGGGACTGGGATCGGGCTTACAAGGGTTTTGACTTCCCTGATCGTTCAGTTTCCATGAGTGGGATGTGCTCAGGTTGGTGATCTGCCTTCCACTTATCTCCCCGCCGTTCCAGTCATACTCAATAACAAGTTTGCTGTTCCTGACGGTCAGCACATTATCTTTCAACTGGATGCTGCAATCCAGCAAAGTGTTTTGGCCTGCAGCTGAAAGCAGGCTGCTGATTAAAAGGACCAGCAGGGCAAGGTCCCTCTTGAGATCTGGTATTTTCATATTACAAAATCAGTATTTTCCCTGACTTTTCCAAAAGCTCAGGGCCCCTTCCCGATTCTTTCCAGATTTATTTCATATTTTCGCGCAATAAAACCTGAAACTGAACAAACGAATAATGAAAATTATAAAGCATTTTGTGCTGTCCCTGCTCACACTTGCAGCCATTAATTCCTATTCCCAGTCAAACGACACCCTGACAAATTATGATCTGAAAGAGGTGGTTGTTACCTCCTCCCGCAATCCCAAATTATTGAGTAAAACACCTGAAGTCCTCCATGTTATCACCTCAGACGATATTGAACTGCTCAATGTCAGTTCCACGGGTGAAATACTGGAATATCTTACCGGTGTCAATATTGAATCGGGAACAGGAAGCGGTTATCCCAAAAGGAGTATCGTCAGCCTGGACGGTTTTCCCGCCAACTACACCCTGGTGATGGTCGACGGGGTACGGCTTCTTACGGAACATATTCATACGGGACAGAACATTGATGTGATCCCGCCTGAAAATATTGAAAGGATCGAAGTGATAAAAGGGGCAGCATCGGCGCAATATGGCAGTGACGCCATGGGGGGGATCGTCAATATCGTTACAAAAAAGGCCGCAGAAAATACAGAATCGAGCATCAGCCTGTCAGCAGGCAGCTATAAGACTTACCATTCAACAATCTCGGTCCGTACTCCCTTAAACGAAAAAGTAAGTTTGTCCACTTTTTCAGATTATGAACAGTCGGACGGCATACCCATACTGGCTCCGGCCCACCGCATAGGGAATATGGGGTATAGTAAATTCACCACCATGAATAATCTGAACTGGAATATCTCCCGCAGTTCATCATTGAGTTCAAGCCTCTATTATACACAGAACAGTATGGAATTCAGGGGTGATGATCTGCATGGCAGAATGGTTATATCCTCAACGGATTATGTACACCATATCAGTGATAATTTGCTGGCAACTGCCCGGCTGAAATATTCTCACTGGGATGCTGAACAGAGCGGCGAAGACAATAACGTGCTGAATCCCGAGGTTTATTTCAGCTGGAGCGGGTTAAAGAATAACCTGGTAACTGCGGGGGCCGATTTCAGGCATATGAGATTTGTCCGGACATCGGTTGTCGAGCACACCCAGGACGCGGCGGGAGCTTTTATCCAGGACGAGATCGAGTTTGACAGGCTCTCATTTCTGGCTGCGGTTCGTCTCGATAAAGTGCAGGATATAAAAACCGTACTGACACCAAAACTTGCTGCTATGTTCCAGGCCCATGAAAAGCTTCGGCTAAGGGTCTCCTTCGGAAGGGGATTCCATGCTCCGACCGTCCAGGAATTATATGAAGAGGGGTACGGGCACGGAGGAAGAGCCTACCGTTTCGGGAACCCCGACCTGCAGCCTGAATACAGCCTGACATCAACTTTCAGTATTGAATATGAACCTGTCAGGGACCTTCAGCTGCTGGTCCATGCCTATTACAATACAATTACCGATATGATCACCCCCATCTACAGCGGAATATGGGAGGGAAATCCCGATACAACCACTGTGATCGACAAATGGGTGAGGACAAATATTCACGGGGCAAAAATATACGGTATCGAAACGACCGTGAGGTACCGGTTGAATAACAAGCTCTTGCTGGAGGGCGGTTATAATTATACGGACAATGAGAACAGTACCACGGGAGGTCAGCTGCCCTATTACCCGGGTGAATCTTTTTACTCGAAGGTGGTTTACAATCAGCGATTATCCCCTGTGCTTGCCATGTCGAGTTTCGTAAGCCTGAGGGCAACAAAAAACCGCAGTGCATGGGACTGGAAGCCCGCCGGGGATGATTTTACAAATGCAGATGGTTTGATAACCAAACTGGATGACTACCAGTTACTGAATGCAGGCCTGAAATTCACCTGGAACAGCAAGCTGAATATCTACCTGAACATTGGCAATATACTGGGACAGAATATCCAGAAACTGGATGATTCTTTCACCGAAATTGACGGAGAACCGACATGGAAAGCCGGGTGCCTTATTAATTTTTAAGATATGCTGAAACAGGATCTAAGAATTCGATTTTAAACTCTAAACCAAATAAACAGATGAAAAAGATCAACATTATCATTTTACTCCTCCTGCCGGGAGTTTTGCTGAGTGCCCAGACTATCAGCAAGGGCCCTTACCTTATCTATCCGCTGGTCAATACCCAGATGGATGTGTTGTGGCAGATGACCGGATCATCCGAATGTACACTGTCATGGGGAACCGACGAGACTTACAGCCTGGGGACTACCCTTCAGACATTAGCTCATGCAGAAACTTATCAGCATGAGTTTACGATCAAGGGTCTGGAGCCGGGCACATTGTATTACTATAAAGTCAGTTTTGGCACCAAGAACCTGACAGGTTCATTCAGGGCCGCTCCCGATAATGCGGCAGAAAAAGTATCCATCTATGCATGGGGAGATACGCGCGACGACCAGTTCGACCCAAACCTGATAAACATGCAGATCTGTAAAGAATTCACGGAACACCCAGAATACCAGACCCTGATCATCCATGCCGGCGACTGGGTTAAATCCGATGCCGATGATAACTGGGCCAATGAGTTCTTCAACAGGACTAATGCCGAGGGGAACCTGAAAATGCACGCCTCACTGCCACAGATGGGATGCAGGGGGAACCACGAAGGTTCGGCAATATATTACAGAAAATATTTCCCTTACAAGTATCAGCCGGGAGGATGCTATTACTCTTACGATTACGGACCTTTGCATATTTCTGTGGTTGATCAGTATGTCGATTATTCCATCGGTTCTCCTCAACACCAATGGCTGGAGAACGACCTGGCGACAACAACAAAGAAATTTAAGATCGTCCTGCTGCATGAACCGGGTTGGTCAGCTGCAGGCGCCCACTCGGATGAAATGGCCGTTCGTACCAATATTCAGCCCCTGTGCATTCAATATCATGTTTCAATGGTTATCGGCGGTCATAATCATTTTTATGCACGTGGGGTTGTTGACAATATTATCCATCTGACCCTTGGTGGCGGCGGTGCATCCTCAAAGACACCCTCGGCCGCAGAAAATATTATAACATACGTTGGCGGACTGAGTTATATGCGATTTGATATCAACAAGGATACACTTAATGCCTATGCCATGGATCCGTCGGGAACCATCCTGGATACATATACTTTGATCAACACTACAGAGCAAACAGGCGTTGCTGAACAGGAAAAGAACCTGATAGATTTGAGGATCGTTCCCAATCCCACAACAGGACAGTTTGTTTTGTACAGCAACCGGGATCTGAGAGGAACCGATTTTGAAATATTCAGTACAGGCGGCCAGCTTATCAAGAAGATCCACAACGCCACAGATATTGAAAAGACCACGCTGGATATCAGCGGGAATATTGACGGGATGTACTATTTAAGGACCAGAATTGACGGGGTACCCATTACAACTAACCTTTTGCTGATCCAGAAATAGGTATATGCATATTAGATATTGATTATTCATTTTTACATTATTCAAGATTTTTTCCTATGAATTCAAGATACTTCAATTTGAAAATAGTTACCGGGACAGCTGTTATACTGGGACTGATGGCGCTGTCATCATGCCAGGACAAAGAGCAGACCCATACGTTTCATAAGGGACCCTACCTTCAGAACCCCACCCTGGACGGAATGACCATCATGTGGGAAAGCAAAGAGTCTGCCCCCGGTGAGGTAAGGTACGGGGAGACCATGAAACTGGGTAAATCGGCCGCCGAATACCAGAAGGCCACTATCCATTCGGTGATCCTGAATGACCTGGAACCGGCGACTAAATATTACTACCAGGTGGTGACCAACGGACTGAAAAGTGAGATACATTCGTTTTACACGGCCGTGGAAGAGGATGACCCATACAGTTTTATCGCTTACGGGGATAACAAGAACGGCCCCTTCAACCACGAAAAAGTGGCCAACCTGGCACTCTCCAGGGATCCCAACTTTGCCATCCACAACGGGGACCTGGTCAGCCGCGGGGGCATTTATATCCAGTGGGAAAAGCTATTCTTCAATCCCATCAGCCACCTTATCAGCCATGTTCCCCTCTACACGGTCATGGGCAACCACGAGGACAATTCGGACTATTACTTCAACTTCTTCTGCCCGCCCTGTGATACGCTTGCATACTATTCCTTTGATTACGGGAACGCCCATATTGTTGCGCTGAACAGTGAGGCGGAGGCAATGCTCGATTCACCCGACCAGTTTGAATGGCTGGTCAGGGACCTTGAGGAGAACCAGGGCGCAGTGTGGAAATTCGTTGTATTCCACGTGCCCCCGTTCACATCGGGAGGTAACTACTACTCGCGCACCCGGGTAAGGATCAAGGAATTGCTTGTCCCGGTTTTCCAGAAATACGGGGTGGATATGGTATTCAGCGGTCATGATCATGATTATGAGCGCACCTTCCCCATCGGGTCCAGGACCGGCGATCACGCTGTGACTTTTGTTGTCTGCGGGAACGGGGGGACACCTTTAAGATATGTCTGGCCCAGGGAATGGAGCCTGTACGCGGAACGTGTCTTCGGGTTCACGAAGGTGGATATCGACGGGACCAGGCTGACCATGCAGGCCATAAACATCAATGATGAGGTTATCGATGAATTTACACTTGACAAAAGCGATCCGGCATCTGTTGCTGCCTACATGGAAAACATGATCTATTACGAGGATATTAAGGACGTATCCATGGACGCTCTCGAAGCTTTCAGTAATGCTGAAGATATGGATGATGAAGGCAGGTACCGGGAGGCCATTGAGTGGTGCAGGAAGACCTGCCAGATCGATACCACCTTTGTGGAGGCCTATGCGTTGTGGGGTCAGTGCCTCCTGGAACTGGAGAATTATGATGAAGCCATTAACATGGCTAAAAAAGCCGTTGAGGTCGTGCCCGTATTTCCCGACAGCTATGAAATCCTGGCGGATTGCTACCTGGAACTGGGAAATTATGAAGAGGCACAGAAATGGGCCGATAAAATGCATGAGGTCTCGTCCGATTCACCCGATGCCATGGCATTGAAGGCAGGGATATATGAAGAGCAGGGGCAGACAGATTTAGCTATTCAATTCATGGTAAAGGCCCTGGAGATCCTTCCCAATGATTCGGACCTTCATTTCGACCTGGCCGGGCTCTATGCTGATGAGGGTGATACCATAAGTGCACTGAACCAATATGCCAGCGGACTGGAATGGTATATGGATGCAGAGCCTGACGAAGGTTACCTGGAAGCAAAGGCCATCGTGGAAAGCGGAAGGATCGTCAGAGACTGAGAGCCGGGGGGGTTGCGCCGGAGAACACCCGCAAAAAGTTTTCTCCGAGGACCTTCCTTATCTCATATTCACTGTATCCCCGGTCATACAGCACCTGGGTGATGTACGGGAATCCCGTTACATCGGGCATCTGTCCGGGACCGTATGATATCCCGTCATAATCCGAACCCAGTCCGACGTGATCTATGCCGGCCACCTCTATAATATGTTCAATGTGGTCAGCCACATCAAAGGGCGTACATGGAGGCCTGGGTGGCTGCTCTTTCTCCCAGGCATCGAATTGCCTGTGAAATTCCTCCGGGGAGAGCCCCAGCTTTTCCAGTTCCCTGGTCTTTTCAATATAGAGTGCTTCCACTGCAGCTCCGTCGGGATTAATAAAGAGGGGGAAGAAATTGACCATAACGATCCCCCCGGTCCCTGCTATCCCTTTGATAAGCTCATCGTTCAGGTTCCGCCTGGAGGGGCAGATTGCATGTGCGGATGAATGGGAAGCGATGACCGGGGCGGAGCATATCCGCAGCACATCCCTTACCGTATCGTCGGAAGTGTGTGATACATCTACCAGCATCCCCAGCCGGTTCATCTCCCTGACCACCTCTTCCCCGAAGCCGGAGAGTCCCCCGTGCCTGGGTTCATCGTAACTGGCATCGGCCCATCCGGTGGTCCCGTTATGTGTAAGGGTCATGTACCTGGCTCCCAGCTCAAAGTAAGCGGAGAGGTTCTCCAGGGAGTTCTCGATGGCATGACCCCCTTCCACCCCGATAAGCGAAGCGATCTTTCCCTGCTGACTTATCCTGTTTATATCCGCAGTGGTAAGAGCCAGTTCAAGATCCTCCCCATGCATTTCCACCAGCTTGCGGATCAGGTTGATCTGTTCCAGGCACGCCTCACGGCCCCCGCCGGTGATCATATAGTCGGGGGAGATATAGGCGACCCAGAACTGAGCATCCACCCCTCCTTTGCGCAACCGGGGTATATCCGTCTGGAGCTCCGGTTGCGGATCGTTCAGGCTGAAATTCTCCAGGGAGCCCAGCCCGTTTTTCAGGATCTTATCGGCCAGGTCGTTGTGCCCGTCAATTACAAGGGCATCACGGTGGATCCGGAGTGCCTCATCGCTGAGAATGATCTTCCCTTTTCTATGTGCAGGCGCGCAGCCCTGTAAATGTCCCATAAGCGGTAATATTAAGCCTGTAGAGGTGAGTCTGATAAAATTTCTTCTGTTATAGAGCATCTCTAAATATAAGTAATAGCAATGAAATAAGAACAAATAGCTAAATTGAATGTCCTAAATTGATATTCCATTTTCCGATATTTATATTTCTAATAATACAAGTTATGAGAAGAGCAGGAAGATCATCTGCATTTTTGGCAGTTTTATTTTTGATTGCCGGCAATGTATCCGGCACAGATCCCGATGACACCAGGTTACTCGAACAACCCGCCATCAGCCGGGATCACATCGCATTTATTTATGCCAACGACCTCTGGGTGGCAGGTCCCGATGGTTCAGATCCCCGTCGCCTGACCGTCGATGAAGGGATGGAGTCGCGACCCGTTTTCTCACCCGATGGCAGTGAAATTGCTTTCAGTGCAGAGTATGACGGTAATATCGATGTTTTCACGGTCCCCGTTAAAGGTGGTGTCCCCCGGAGGCTGACCTGGCATCCCGGGCGGGACCTGGTGGAAGGATTTACCCCGGATGGAAGCAAAGTTCTGTTCCTTTCACAAAGGGCTGAATATACTGGCCGGTATGCCCAGTTGTTCACCATACCGGCGGAGGGTGGATTCCCTGAACAACTTGTCATCCCCAATGCCTACCATGCCTGTTACTCCCCCGACGGGACTTCCATGGCATACACCCCGGTACCCGATGTTTTCAGGGAGTGGAAAAATTACAGGGGAGGGACTATGTCCACCATCTGGATCTTCTCTTTCGGGGATTATTCCAAAACCGAGATTCCCAAACCGGCCGGAGGCTGCAACGATATTTATCCCATGTGGACCGGTGATATGATCTATTTTGTAAGTGACCGCAACGGGGAGTTCAACCTTTTCTCCTTCAGCACGGCATCGGGAGAGATAAGTCAGCTTACAGAGTTTGAAGATTTTCCCATCATCAGCGCTTCATTCCACGGGGACAATATAATTTTCGAGCAGGCGGGTTACCTGCACACCTATAATACCGGGAGTAAGGCCAACCGTAAGTTAACCGTCGGTATCGCCACGGATCTCCTGGAGCTGAGGGCGCGGTATGTGAAAGGGGCGGATTATGTGAGGAGCGCCAATATTTCGCCATCGGGTGCCAGGGCCGTTTTCGATTTCAGGGGGGATATTATCACTGTTCCGGCCGATAAAGGGGACCCCAGGAACCTGACCATGACCACAGGTGCGCATGAGAAGTACCCGGCCTGGTCGCCCGATGGTAAAAGCATCGCTTATTTCTCGGACCGCTCAGGGGAATATAAGCTCCATATCAAACCGCAGGAGGGAAATGGAGAAGCGAAAGTGCTGACTGTCAAGGGAACAGGATTCTACGCTTTTCCCCGGTGGTCGCCCGACAGCAAAAAGATCACCTACGTGGATAACGGGAGAAATTTCTATATCCTGGATGTGGCCTCCGGGGTGACCGATAAGATCGATTCGGATGAACTATACAGGCCGGGGGCGTTCCGGGACTTCATGGGGGACTGGTCCTCCGATTCGAAATGGATCGCTTATACCAGACTGACAGGCACCAATTTCCAGCGGGTGTATCTCTATTCGGTGGATGAGAAAAGATCCTGGGCCATTACCGACGGGATGAGTGATGCCGCTGAACCGGTCTTTGACAGGGGAGGGAAATATCTCTGTTTTTTCGCCTCTACCGATGCCGGACCGGTGGTGAACTGGTTCGACATGTCCAATGCCGATATGGAGATGACCAGGAACATCTACCTGGTGACCCTTCAGAAGGAGACTCTTTCACCCTTTGCCAGGGAGAGTGATGAAGAAGGGACCGGGGAGGAGAACGGCAAGGAGAGTATAGAGCCGGAAAAGAAAAAGTCAAAAAAGAGTAAAGAGGAGGATGAAGGAGAGAAAAAAGAGATTGAACCTATGAAGATAGACCTGCAGGATATACAGAACAGGATCATTGATGTCCCGGTGGATGCCGGGGACCTGGAGGGGCTTGGGTCGCCGGAGGAAAATGAATTGCTGTACCTCAGCCATGCGGAGGGTAAAAGTGTGATGCACAAATATGATATCAAAGAGAAGAAGGATGAGGAAGTGGCAGAGGTTGATCTCTATGTCCTCTCCGCAGATGGAAAAAAGATGCTCTACAGGAATGGTCAGCAGTGGGGTATCGCAGATGCTGGCGCCAAACCCGATCCGGAAAAAGGCCATATTAATGCCGGGAGCATTGAAGTGAAGATCGACCCACCGGCCGAGTGGTCCCAGATCTTCGACGAAGCATGGAGGATCAACAGGGACTATTTCTATGATCCGGGCATGCACGGTGCGGACTGGCCCGCCATGAAGGAGAAGTATTCCCGGTTCCTGCCCGATCTCTCATGCAGGAATGACCTTAACCGGGTGATCATGTGGATGTGCAGCGAGCTATCTGTGGGACACCACCGTGTGGGGGGAGGGGACCAGCTCGCGAACCCGGAAAGGGTCGGCGGCGGTTTGCTGGGTGCCGATTTTGCCGTGGAGAATAACCGCTACCGGATCAAAAAGGTCTTTGAAGGGCTGAACTGGAATCCTCATCTCCGGTCCCCGCTTACGGAGCCGGGGCTGAATGTGGTGGCAGGGGAATATATCCTGGCCGTGAACGGAGTGGATCTCACGGCGGACCAGAACCTTTACGAGAGATTTGAAAATAAAGCAGGCAAAATAGTGGAACTGACAGTCGGACCCAATGCCGGCGGAAGCGGTTCGAGGAAGATCCGGGTGGAACCGGTGGAAGACGAATACGCCCTCAGGAACCGCGACTGGGTGGAAGGCAACCTGAAAAAAGTGACCGAAGCCACCGGCGGACAGGTAGCCTATGTCTATGTTCCCAATACGGCCAATGCGGGCCACGAGTATTTCAAACGCTATTTCTTCCCGCAGGCAAACCGGAAGGCGATCATTATCGATGAGCGTTACAACGGAGGGGGAGCGCTCGCAGACTATTATATCGACATCCTCCTGAGGCCATACCAGGCTTACTGGAATATGAGGTATACCAACGATCTCAAAACTCCCAGTGCATCCATCCAGGGGCCCAAGGTGATGATCATCGATGAGAATGCCGGATCGGGCGGAGATATGCTTCCCTGGATGTTCCGCAAGTTCCATGTGGGTACCCTGGTGGGCAAAACCACATGGGGCGGACTGGTAGGCATTCTCGGGTTCCCTGAACTGCTGGACGGCGGGTATGTGACCGCACCCAACGTGGCTATCTGGACAAAGGACGGGTTCATAGTGGAGAATAAGGGCGTCCCGCCGGATATCGAGGTGGAACAGACCCCTTCGGAGGTCATTAAGGGACATGACCCGCAACTGGAGAAAGCCATCGAGGTGGTTATGGACGAGCTGAAGAAGAATCCGCCGGAAGAACCGGTAAGGCCACCGTATCCTGTTCGGGTAAGAAAATAATTCTTTTTAAAATATTCTATCCTGTCAATCGTCTTAAGAACTAAAGGGGTTCAATTAAAGACAATGACCGCAGCTGACAGAATATACCTGGAAAACGTTGTGAAGGAGGAGCAGGGAAGGCTACTGGGCTTTATCCGGAAAAGGTATGCCATCGTGTACCTGCGGGAACAACTGGCAGATTTATATAAACAGATAAAAACAGGATAGAGATGGAAACAAGAAGACGATTTTATTACGGAAAATTCGTGGTGTTCGGAATAGC
>CAZIAU010000027.1:0-13023 GCA_964536755.1 uncultured Bacteroides sp.
CGATGAGCTGCGTGAATACTGTTTATCCATTATTGAGGATCATGAGAGATATGCAACTACGGTCGAAACCGTCGAAACCAACCTTAGTACCGCACCGCCTGATAAACTTGAACATAAAAAACCGAAGAAAGGGGAAACCATGACCTGGGAACAGGGATATTTTGAGAGTCTTCCACTTGCATCCGTTATCACGTTGCTCTCAAAAATGCAGGCTGATGCCAGGAACGTTGAAGCCGAAATGCTCAATTATCTCCTTGGACAGGTAGATGCCGGAGCGGTTCCCGTCAACACCCTTACGGCAGTGGTCATTCCTGAACGCAGTCTGGTTTTCAAAGGCGAAGAATACAAAGCACGTGTCATGCTTGCAGCTTATGATTCCACCAAAATGCCGGAAGTTCAACTGGACGATGGAACCATGCTTCCTGTGGAGGGAGGTATGGGGATATATACCGCCACATCCAGCACTCCCGGAGTACGTAGCTGGGCAGGTACAATCCAGCTGGTGAATGAAGGCAATGTTCTTTCACGTCCGTTTGAAGCTAAATATGAAGTTGCCGAACCCAGTGCCACCATTTCCCCGACAGCCATGCTGGTATTCTACAGAGGTATTCCCAATCCTGTTGCGATCTCAGTGGGTGGTGGTGTTTCTGAATCGGATATCTCGGTCAGGATATCCCCGTCAGGTAGTATAACCCCGACGGGCAGGGCCGGACAGTATGTAGTTAAACCAGGTGTGCGGGGCGACGAAGCTACTGTCAGCATCTATGCAAATGTTGACGGATCATCAAGATTAATGAACTCTTCGAAATTCAGAGTGAAGAATTTACCGGTACCGGATGCCCGTGTAGCCGGGATCAAAGGTTCATCAGGAAGCCTTTCCGTTGGAGCATTGTCCCGTTTGAAGGAAGTTACAGCCGTAAAGGAGGATTTTCTTTTCCAGGTTGAATTTCAGGTACAATCATTTAATTTAGCTTTCCAGGACAGAAGCGGTAAATGGAATACAATCCCATCTGACCGGGACAAGTTCTCAAACAGACAATTAGAAATATTACGCACATTGACAGCCGGACAGAGAATTACGATTGAAGATGTGAAGGCAGTGGGGCCTGATGGAAATGTCAATGTCCTCAATTCAATTAATATAAAAGCACAGTAAATATGAAGGCTATGAAATATCTTTGTGGACTAGGTTTTTTAGCGTTGTGGTCTTTTTCTCTTTGTGCTCAGCAAGCTGTGAGTACTACCATTACACCGGGTAACACGAGTGTTGCACCTGCCATGACACCGATGAATACTGTATACAAAAAGGAAAACATTATTCCGGAAAAAAAGCCTGTACCTTATGCATATATCCGGGAAGCAGATGTAATGTGGGCGAAGGATGTCTGGAGGGCTATCGACCTCAGGCAAAGAATGAATTTTCCCTTAAGGTATCCCCTTTCAGGAAAAATGTCTGACGGAGAACGCTACAGTCTTTATGGTTTGTTAATTGAAGGTATACAAACCGAGGAGATCACACCTTATGCCTATGTTCCTAATGTAGGTTGGAAAGATCCCTTTTCCAGGAGGACTACACTGCAGGAAGTATACATTCAGGCAGGTGGGGACAGTATTTCCCAGGCTGACGGATCTATCGAGGTTAAATATGACGGTACAAATATCCGGAAGTTTGAAGTTCAGGAACAGTGGTTCTTCGATAAGCAACATTCTGTCATGAAAGTCCGGATTATCGCACTGGCTCCTGTAAACTATGTGACATATAACAAGCTCACCTTTGAAGAGTATGACCCGCCCCGGGAAATGATTCCATTTATAGTTTATTTCCCCGAATGCAGAAGATTGTTTGCTACTCATTCGATTTATAACGCAAACAATGATGCACAGTCCATCTCTTTTGATGACCTGTTCTTCCAGCGCCGCTTTGCCAGTACCATAATTGCTGAATCGAATGTATATGGAAACAGGCCCCTGACGTCATTCAAGCTGGGACAGGATGTGTTGCTGGAAGCTGAAAAGCTGAAGAACAACCTCTTCATTATGGAACACGATCTCTGGGAATACTAGCGACCGTGATCCTAAAATATTATAAGCCGCGTCATTTCTGATGCGGCTTTTTATTTATACCAGTTAATATTTTCTGTTGGATGTTTTATAAGCAAACTGGCATTTTCAGCGAAGCTGATAAGCATTTTGCGGTAAAATATCCACAGAAAATCCTTGAGATTTTACATCAACTCTTCACCGAGTTCTGATTTGATATCGTTGACGTATTGTTTGATCTTCTGTTCGTCCTCTCTTCGGCACACCAGGATAATATTCTCATTCTGAACCACGATATAGTCATTCAGCCCCTGCAGGACAACCAGGTTATCATCCTGCACATTAATTATATTACCTGAAGACTCATAAATGAAAACATTTTTGCCATTTATTGAGTTTTGATCCACATCCTTATCCAACTGTTCATACAGTGAACCCCATGTGCCAAGATCGGACCACCCAAAATCAGAGATCAGTACAAAAACGTTTTCAGCTTTCTCCATGACCCCATAGTCAATGCTGATGTTCCGGCAACTGCTGTAGGTCTTTTCAATAAAACTCATTTCACCCTCTGTCCCGTAGATATTTTCACCTTCCACGAACAGGTTATGGATCTCGGGCAGGTAGATATTAAATGCATGCATAATACTCTTCAGGGACCAAAAGAATATCCCCGCATTCCAGTAAAAATCACCACTTTCAAGAAAGATCTTTGCCAGTTTTAAGTCGGGTTTCTCTGTGAAAGTCTTCACCTTTCTTAATCCCGTCGATTCATAACCCTTAACTTTTCTCTGAATTGACTGAATATATCCATACCCCGTTTCCGGCCTGCTGGGCACAATTCCCATGGTCAGTAAAGCATCATTGCTGGCAACAAACTCCAGTCCCTGCCTGACCGCTTTGAGGAATTCTGCCTCTTTGACAATAAGGTGATCCGACGGAGCAACCACAATATTTGCATCCGGATTCTTTTTAAATATGCGGAAGTTAGCGTAATCTATACAGGGAGCAGTATTGCGCCGCAATGGTTCAAGAAGGATGTTCTCTTCAGGAATTTCAGGCAATTGTTCAACTATTATTTCCTTATATTCAAGGTTACTGACAATAAAGATCTGGTGGGCAGGGATCATCTGGCTGATCCTGTCGAAGGTCTGCTGCAAAAGGGTTCTACCCATACCCAGGATATCAAGGAACTGCTTGGGGAACTGGGTTTTACTAAGGGGCCAGAAACGGCTTCCGATTCCTCCCGCCATTATTACGCAAAAATTGTTCGTATCCATAAAAATTTGATAGGAGATTTCAATAGACTCTAAATATAGCTGCTTTTTTAAATTTAAAGCAGGTACTCAAAACATGTGTTATACAATAATTGATATATTCATAAGTAATTATCAATTTATTTTATTGGCCTTATGTAACTTACCAAAACAATAATTACATTCTCTTTTGTTATAATAATGTAATTATTGTATTGGACGTTTCTTAATTTTATATCATGAACATCCGTATTCTTGAAAGGACAGGTGCTTATTTCCTTCTTATTCTGAAGGCTGTCAGCAGACCTGAGAAACTTTCAATCCTGTATCGGCAAACCATGCGGGAGGTTGAGAAGGTGGGTATCAACTCCTTCCCGATAGTTGTGATCATCTCTCTGTTTGTGGGTGCGGTAATTACCATACAAACCAACTTCAACATTGAAAACCCCTTTCTTCCAAGATATCTTGTCGGGGTTACGGTCAGAGACTCCCTTTTGCTTGAATTCTCGTCCACCATGGTTGCTCTTATCCTCGCCGGCAAGGTTGGATCCAGTATAGCCTCGGAGCTTGGGATGATGAGGATCACCGAACAGATCGATGCCCTTGAAGTAATGGGTATCAATTCCGCCTCATACCTTATTCTCCCAAAGATAATTGCTGCACTCTTCTTCTTTCCCCTTCTGTGTCTTCTGAGCATTATTGTGGGATTGTCGGGTGGTTACCTCTCCTGTCTGATTGCCAACGTGGTGCCCCCTTCCGAATATATTTACGGTATCCAGTATGCCTTTTATCCCTATTACGTCTCGTATGCGCTGACTAAAACGGCCTTTTATGCTATTATTATAACCACCGTTTCTTCCTATAATGGTTTTTATGTAAAAGGTGGGGCGGTTGAAGTGGGCAAATCAAGTACCAGGGCGGTCGTCCAGAGCAGTGTGTTGATCCTGCTTGCCAATCTTATTCTTACACGCACCATACTCCAATGATCGAAGTAAAAAACGTTTATAAAAGTTATGACGGAAATTTCGTCCTGAATGACATCAGTGTCAGTTTCGAGCAAGGGAAGTGTAACCTGATCATCGGCCGGAGCGGATCGGGTAAGACCGTACTGCTCAAATCGATCGTTGGTCTTATCGATATCGATAAAGGAGAAATATGGTATGAGAAAACAAAATTCAGTCATGCGGGAACCACGGCACGCCAGGAAATACGTAAAGAAATGGGAATGCTTTTCCAGGGCGGTGCATTATTCGACTCGCTGACCATTGAACAAAATGTGATGTTTCCCCTGAACATGCTCACCTCGCGTACAAAAGCAGATAAACTGGAACGTGTCAATTTTTGCCTGGAGAAGGTAAAAGTTTCGGGATCCAATCGTCTCTATCCGGCAGAGTTGAGCGGAGGGATGAGAAAGCGCGTGGCCATTGCAAGGGCCATTGCTCTCAATCCGCGTTATCTGTTCTGCGATGAGCCCAACTCCGGCCTTGATCCGGAGACCGCGATTGTCATTGATACCCTGATCAAAGAGTTAACAGAAGAATTCAATATGACCACTATCGTAAATTCCCATGATATGAATTCTGTGCTTGAGATTGGTGATAAAGTGGTCTTTATTTACCAGGGGTGTAAATGCTGGGAGGGGACCAGGAAGGATATCTTTCATACAGAAAACGAAGTCCTCAATAATTTCGTATTCGCCACCAAAATGGCCAGAGAGATCAAACGGAATAAATGATATGTTATCTGGTCAGTAAACCAGCGGCAGATCAGCGTGCTTCATTTTCGTATACTTCCTGTAGCCGAATACCATATTCATTCCAAACCATAAATTCACAGATCGCGCCTCCTGTGGCCAGAAAACCAAATTCAGCGCATTGTCAGATATTATTTAGAGAGTCGCCGGCCCCAGATTGAGTGAAAGCCCGGCACCCAGGTTCTTCAGGTAAGAGTTCTTATAGGAATAACTTACCGATAAATTAATAAACCTGCCCGTTGTTACATTTGCCGAAGCTGTTACCTGTTGCGATATTTTACCATTCAGAAAATCTGTTCTCGACAGTATACCCAGATTGAATTTCGGGGTAATAAAGTAGGAGGCACCTGCAAATAGTTTGGTGTTCAGACGTTTTGCATATGTCCCTCCGGAAGTAAATGTCAGTGCCCCTGAGAGGCTGTCTGCCAGTTCTGAAAATGTGGAATCCATGTAATCCCCGAAACTATATTCTTCCGAGAACTCAAATGGATTCACCTCCAATCCGGTAAATTCATAATCCATGGCATAATCTACTTCCTGAACCCCTTCCTTCCAGTTGATGAAACCCAGGTCAGTGATACTCACACTCAGCATCAGCGGATCAATGGGCCTGTAATTCACCCCCAGATCTATTCCTGCTCCCAGGTTACTGAAATTAAAAATGTACTTTGGAAGGACGAGGGGATTAAACTCCTGCAGGTCTCCTGCAACTGCTATGCTGTCTACCATACCATCTGTATATTCCACATCTGCAAATGGAACAGAGACGTTGTAGATCATATCAGCATGTATGTTCCAGGCATCCTTGGAGGTGGTAAGTGTGAGGTCCGACCTGGTATTCGAAATATTTGCAATCCCCAATAACATCTTTGCCCGGGCCCCCACCTGCAGATTGTCAGAAATTTCCAGCGACCACCCCAGGGAAAGCTCTTCAAATATGGACAGGTCCGTCCCAATTCCTCCAAAATCATAAGTTACCCCCTCTTCAGCTCCTTTCAGCAAGAATCCGGCCAGGTCCCCCGGATAGTATATATTTCCCTCAATCCTGTTATTGATATCTACCGAAAAGAACCCGATCCCCGTCCTGAACCCAAAAGATAAAAGTGAGATGCTGAATTCCGTTGATATATAATTGACCGGGCTCAACTTGTCCAGAAAGGCATCCTTGTCACCCAGGGGATGCAGAAAAGTGATCAGTGAATCCTGCGTGGGGTGTTTGAAAATAATGTCGCCGTAGCCAAGGGAACTGGAGGATATCTCTGCCCTTAGGGGGGCCAGTCCCGGGAATCCCATATAGAATCCGCATCTTGGCTGATGAGCCGGATTAACACGACCCACCTGCGGAACACCATGCATGAAGAATAGCGTATTGTTGAGCTGTGACCTGCCTGGCATACAGAGGCCCGCAATTAAAATCATGCCCAGGATTACTCTTTTTTTTGATACCATATATTTCATCATCTTAGGATCAGTTTAATTCTCGTGTATTGACTCTGACTTTGGCATTCACCGAGAGCTTAAATTCAAGGGTAAAATATGAATATAACTTTACAAAAGTGTCGCCTTCCCCCGATGTAGCCATTGTGGCTACAAAATTCAGATAGGAAATATTTTCAAGTCCGGCAATCTTTTCAGATGGGAACGAAATGCTGTTTGTCTCTTCCATGGCCTGGACAAGTTTCCCCTCCTGGTCGACCTGGGAAGCCTCAAGCAAAATTATCTCCTCATCAAATACCGAATCGATAAGACCATATGTTGAATCAAGCAGGTAACCCTGGGCCTGGAATTGAATGGGGAGCTCATTGAGGGTTGTCAAATCAAACTCGATAAACTCGATCATGTCTTTATCTAAATCTCCCAGGTCAAGACTGAACTCAAAAGTGTCCTCAAGAGCGAACTTCCCTGATTTAAAATCAAGCGGCAGCAATATTTCCATGGAGAGGTCCATTACACTTGTATCCAGTACAAAATGCTGATTCGTCCCGGCAGAAGTACGCCCGACTACATTGTAGGTTATATGGGAAGGTGCTGAGGCAAGCAATTCATCAATATTGCTTGTCGTTTTGTTTATATTTATTTCCGAATTCACCCTCTCACCAATCTGATCAATGCCTGGGGCTCCAACCTGGAAGGGATATTCTCCGCTAAAGGTCAGTTCTTTCGTCGATCCGTCCCTTGAAGAAGTGGCTATTACGTTATTGAGCTCAATTTCCATAGGTACCCCGATAGAGCTGGAGGTGTAAATGTTAATCCCGGGATCCGAAAATATGATCTCTGCCAGATCGGGGTTGTTTTCGTACAGGGAGATATCGAATTCCCCCGATTCATCGATAAGGTCCCTGGAATCGATGTAACCATATATACTGTAAAAATCCAGGTCAAGGAAACTGGACGAAATTTCACATTCATCGTCGGGATTTACAAGTGCTCCCGAATTGATCAGGTCCAGTCTGAAATTGATTTCGAGAAAGCTGCTGTCGCCATCTGATGAAGGTTTAAGGCAATACTTGTCGGAATCAAATATCTGTTGACCTGTAAATAATCCGTCCGGCTGACTGATCTCGATCGTAGTCACAAAAGTATCCCTGTTCATATCCAGGATCTGACTGCTGCTTATAGTGAGGAGCCCCTTATGTTCAAATGAACTCTTCACATCTACAACTATCTGCCCTCCTTTGATCACGATGCTGTCAATCCTGTCGTTCCCATCCAGTTCAAGAGCATAAAGCTCTCTTTTAAAAAACGGGACTGTATCATCAACAGCACTCCCCAGCCATGTGGGAACGTTAATGTCCGTATCAATAAAATACTCATTGTTTAACTGGTCGGGGATCTCTACAATAGTATCTGCAATTGCAGAGAATGCCGTGTCTTCGTATACTATATATATAAGGCTATCTCTATCCAGCCAGGTGAAACCAAGAGAATCGACCTTCTCCACAATATCATTTAGGGTCATTGATCCGTGGATGAGAGGAGCAACCAGTGCGGGCTCCAGTTCGATCTCATCCGACAGCTTGTCCAGAGCAAAGTAATCCTTATTGCATGAAGGGAGGAGAAGTCCGCCACACAGTATGAGAATAAATCCGTAGTTGAGATATGTTTTCATAGCCTATTCAATTGAATAATTGTATAAAAAGTTATTTGAGCTTCCCACGATCAGGTTAAACCTGCTGTCGGATCCGGCAAAATATCCAATGCTAAAACGGGATGCGCCCTCAAGGGGAAATCCTTCATAAAGTGAGCCATCCGAGTTGATCAGGTAAATCCTGTTCCTTGATTTATCCGTTATCCCGATCTTAATGTCCGAAGCCGAAAATTTATAAATATCCGGAAGATCGCTGATCCGGTCCCTTACCCGGTAACTGAATAAACGTTTCCCGTCGGAATGCATTACTGTGAGCTCATTACCATCGGCAAACAGATATTCCGGGATCCCGTCTTTATCCATATCCTGCATGATAAAGAAATGATCGGGGGAAACTTCCTGTTCCAGCAGAACGGATACCGAGCCATCCAGATATACACCAATAACATTTCCTGCAGTATCGGTCGATATCCATCGGGGTCTTTCCTCCCTGATGTTCATATCAAGAGTAAGGGAATTCTGTGAAGAGAGGATTACTCTTTCCTTCAGCCTGATCCTTTCCCTTCCCCTCCGGTCAAGGAAGTATATACGATTTCTATCCGATACCACTATGTAATCCTTTTCGTTTATTCTGAAATGCTGAAGGGCACCGGACACAGTCGATTCTGTTTTACCAAAATTCCAGCCGGTGACCAGATTCCCCTCAATATCATAAGCATATACCTTTCGATCCTCCCCCGCCAGGAAAAGACGATAATTCCTGTTTTTATCATAGTCAAATAATGCCATTGGATTGGTTGCAGACGACCGGAGAATAATGGGATACCTCTCCACGTAATTCCCATTCCTGTCTATCAGATGGATCTTGTCCCGGGTGTTAAAAAGGTATTGAAGTTTCCCGTTCCTGTAAAAATCAACCTGGAAAATCTCACTCAGAATAGGACCTTCCAACGGTTGTTTCCAGAGTATCCTCCCTGTACTATTGATCAGGTATATTGAAAAGGCGGCATCCTGGACGAAAATTTCCTTCTCCGACGTAATATGGTTGATTACCAGTGATGGTTTGATAATGGCCACCGAATCCAGCAGGCTTTCCCACACCGTAAGTGCTTTCTCCTTGATCTGAGAATTATACCTGCAGCTTATGTTCTGATAGTATAGTCCGCCCTCTTTGCTGTATTGAATGATTACCCCCGGAATACGGCGAAGGAATAGCTCCAATGATTTGAGTTCACTGCCGGTCTTACTGTTCAACAGCCGGCTTTTGTATTCCAGATATGGAAAAGGCCTGAAAAACATACATATGTTACTGCGGTTGGACAAATAATCCGACATCTCTTTAAACACAGGGTCGCTTACAAAGGTTTTATGCAGTACATTCTGATAAATCACTCTGGATAGTACCTCCACAGAAGGACCGAAGATCAGGTAATTTTCATAAAGTGTGAAGTATTTGTTGAATAACCGGCCCGGAGCCATTCCTTTGAAATAGGGATCCGGTAACCGGTAAATATTAAAACTGGTCTGGGTGTCCAGGTGATACACATTTCGCAATGAGCTCATATCAAGTGAGTGAACCTGCAAATATTGTTCGATCCATCTCATAACCACCTCAACTGTTTCGCTCCTGCTCCTGGTTTCCAGCACAAACAGTTCATCTTCTCTGCTCCCTGTAAGGCCTTCGATCGCAAACCAGGCGATTTCATCATCCAGGACCTTCATCAAATCTTCCAGGGGATTGATCCCGTATAAATCATCTATCCTTTTAATTTCCGTTTCAATTTCAGGCCAGGCTCCCCTCCCTGAAAAATAGGATACCATCTGTTCATAGAATCGTGACTTGTCACTTATCCCCATATGGAGAAAACTTGTCATTCCCGAGGGCATTATTTCATGGATCTCCATCTTCACCGGTTCCTGGTTTTTGAATAAACCAAGAAAAAGTGGCTGCTCAGGTTCTGCTACAGTCATTCCGTTGAGCACAATGGCATTTTCTTTAACATCCAGATCCAGTTCACCCCAGGTCGCCAACCTGGTCAGAAAGGCAAGCTCTTTCCATCCGGAATTATTTGTAATTGGAAAGAGAAGCTGGTTCAGCTTTTCATAGTTCAGATAAATATTTGCATGCACATATCTGCCCGCAGTTTCCCTGATTGATTTCAATTCCTTGTCTAAAATGAGATTATCATCTGAATGAATGGTCCTGACCGATTCTTCCACCAGCAACGAAGAGGGGCTTATCAGGCAAATTCCATTTAAACAGGTGAAAGTAAATTTAGCTGCCAGAAAACCAGGTTTCCCTGAAACATCAATCAGTGTTTCAGCTTCATACTTCCTTTCATTGATCATGGCCTGGTTTTCCAGCATGGTTAACATAAGCTGCCTGAAGTCGTTGTCACTGTACGTTCCCTCGTACTGTATATAAAATAACGGTATAATCCTGTCCTTGCCTATAAGGTGAAACGAAGCATTCAGTCCGTTTTTAAGGAGAAATTCATAGATTGATTCTTCGGATCTGACCAGTGACAACACTTTCTTAACCATTGAGTCCAGTTTCGCCTTTCCCGAGGTATTCACAAAATCATCCCACATCCTGCTGCCGGGCAGAACAATTCCGGCCAGATACTCGTAATCAATATCCTCCATGAATAATATGGCATCCTCCGGTACGGCCTGAAGAACCTCAATGGGTGTAATTTTATCAAACCGCTGGAGCAGGATTACAACGACTAATCCGGCACATATAACAGCGAACAACCCGCCATAAATAATCCTTTTCAACATATCGGGTCCGTTTAATCCAAAAATATACATTTCACAAGCAGGTATTTGGGAAAATTACCAACACCGGCAGCATGAAGGGTAAAGAAGCCCGGGGAAATCGTGCCCGTTGGTACAATATTTGTTATATTATTGCGTACTTTCAGCTTGGATGTTTTATCGCACCTCATTAATAATTAGCATTTTATGCTGTGTTGCACAGTTAAGGGGGCAACCTCTGAAGGTGATCAGTTCTTCCGACAAAATGCCCATCGAGCATGTGGCTGTATTTAACACGACCCGGGACCGGTCAGCAATAACGGATTCTCTTGGAATTATTGATCTTTCCATATTCTTTGATTCTGATTCGCTTATATTTCAGCATCCGTCCTATATAACAGCTCATCGTACCCTGAAAGAGCTTTCTGGGTCCGGAACAGTCTTACTTGACAGGAAAAATATCCTTATTGAGGAATATGTCATCTCCGCATCCAAAACCAGAGAGAGCAAACTGATCATACCCTATATGGTGGACGTTGTGGAAGACAGTGCTCTGAACGAAAGTACAGGGTTGACCGCTGCCGGGATCCTTGAAGAAACCGGCAACATCATGGTGCAAAGGACACAGGGTGGAGGGGGCAGCCCAATACTCCGTGGCTTTGAAGCCAACCGGATCCTTCTGGTAATTGATGGTGTAAGGATGAATAATGCCATATACAGAAGCGGCCACCTGCAGAATTCCATCACCGTTGACCAGTCCGTCCTGGAGAGGACAGAAATTATCTTCGGCCCCTCATCAGTTATGTATGGCAGTGACGCATTGGGTGGCGTGATCCACTATTATACTATGGACCCGGCCCTCTCAAGGGATAACCATGCCAGATTTAAAGCCGGTGCCTATGCCAGGTACAACAGTGCACAGCGGGGAAAAACCGGTCATTTGCATTTTTCAGTTGGGAAAAAGCAACTGGGATCACTTACCAGTATTACTTTTAAGAACCTGGGAGACATCAGGACAGGTTCGAGAAGAAGCCCTGACCTGGGGGACTGGGGCCAGGTAATGCAATACGTTGAACGGGTGAACGGAGTTGATTCAATATTCATTAATGAAAATCCCCTGATCCAGAAAAACACGGGATACGGCCAGTTTGATATTCTGCAGAAATTCAGATACGCGCCTTCACAATACGTGGACTGGATCCTGAATCTGCAATATTCCACCTCAACGGATATTGACAGGCTGGACAAATTGAATGACTACGGCGGGGACCAGCTTAAGTATGCCTCTTACTATTATGGTCCCCAGGACCGGTTGCTGGTTTCACTGAAGAATGTCCTGAAAAAAGACAACAGGATATTCACCAATATGACCACCATTGTGGCATTTCAGAATCTGGATGAGGACAGGTATTCTCGTAAATACAGGGAACCAGATCTGCTTACCCAGCAGGAAGATGTCAATGTTTTCAGTCTGAACCTGGATCTGCTCAAATTGTGGGGTGCAGATCACAAGCTCAGTTACGGGCTTGAATTCAATCATAACCGGGTAACCTCGCAGGCATGGTACGAGAATATTGAGACCGGGACCACCCTGCCAGCACAAACCCGGTATCCGGACGGAGGAAGTGAGACCTGGAACGCATCAGCCTATGCCAGTTATAAATGGATACTCAATAAACAGATCGTGCTGAGTGCGGGCTCAAGATATAACCGTGCGGGGCTGACCTCCCGGTTTCATCCAGGCCTGTTACCCTATGATCAGATAGACATTTTTAACGGGGCACTTACCGGCAACCTGGGGTTTATTTATTCCCCGTCAGATCATTGGCACATCAGGACCATCCTCTCCACCGGATTCAGAAACCCGAATGTGGATGATTATGGAAAGGTACGGGCCAAGGAAGGTTTTATTACAGTCCCCAATGAAGAACTGGGACCTGAATATGCATATAATGCCGAGGCAGGGATCAGCAGGGTATTGGGAGGAAATATGAAAATTAATCTGACCGGATACTATACATACCTTGTTGATGCCATTGTAAGGACCGAATCTCAGCTGGAGGGAATGGATTCTCTGGTTTATGATGGTGACTCCTATCGTATTATCACCAATTATAATGCCGGAC